>NZ_JBHWWX010000003.1:0-209018 GCF_042730335.1 Rhodococcus sp. NPDC060084 | reverse complement strand
CCTTGGAAGGTTCGGGGCCCCACTCGTGATGAAACGTGCCGGTCAGTGCTTCGTGTCGGGCAGGTTCGTCGTCGTCTCGGAACCGTTCGACTCGCCGTGCACGCGCTCCTGGTACTCACGGAGCGTGGTGCGCAGTTCGGCCTCGGCCTCGTGATGAGCCGCTTCGAGTGCAGCCGTCTCCTCAGCGGGGTCCGGACGCCACCAGCTGCCGGCCCCGGGCTTACCGGCGGTACCGAGACGGTTCATCGTCTTCGGGATCGCGGCGCCCTGGTACTCGAGCGGAACCGGGTGGCCGTGCTCGTCCACCGGGCCGAGCGGCTGGTGGATCTCGACGTACTCACCGTGCGGCAGGCGACGGACGATACCCGTCTCGATGCCGTGCTCGAGGACCTGGCGGTCGCTGCGCTGGAGGCCCAGGCAGAACCGGTAGGCGATGTAGTACGCGAGCGGCGGCAGCACGACCAGGCCGATACGGCCCATCCACGTCGTTGCGTTGATCGAGATGTCGAACTTGTACGCGATGATGTCGTTGATGCACATGATGGTCGCGACCGCGTAGAAGGCCAGGGCCATCGCGCCGATGGCGGTACGAACCGGCACGTCGCGCGGACGCTGCAGCAGGTTGTGGTGTGCGTCGTCCTTGGTGAACCGCTTCTCGATCCACGGGTAGATCGTCAGGATCACGAACACCAGGCCCATGATCAGGGCGATCCAGAAGGGCTGCGGGATCGTGTAGCGGTTGAACAGGTACAGCTCCCATGCCGGCCAGATACGTGCCAGGCCGTCCGTCCACATCATGTAGATGTCGGGCTGAGAACCTGCGGAGACCTGCGATGGGTTGTACGGGCCGATGTTCCAGACCGGGTTGATCTGGAGGAGGCCGGACATCAGCGCGAGGACCGCGAAGGTCATCGCGAAGAACGCACCGGACTTCACTGCGAAGACCGGGAGGATGCGCACGCCGACGACGTTCTGCTCGGTGCGGCCGGGGCCGGGGAACTGGGTGTGCTTCTGGTACCACACCAGCGCGAGGTGCGCGGCGATGAGCGCCAGGATGATGCCCGGAACCAGCAGGACGTGCAGGACGTAGAAGCGCGGGATGATCAGGTCACCCGGGAAGTCGCCACCGAACAGGGCCCAGTGCATCCACGTGCCGATGACCGGGATGCTCAGCGTGATGCCGGAGAACGCGGCGCGGAGACCGGTACCGGAGAGCAGGTCGTCGGGGAGCGAGTAACCGAAGAAGCCTTCGAACATCGCCAGGATGAGCAGCAGCGAGCCGATCACCCAGTTGGCCTCACGAGGACGCCGGAACGCACCGGTGAAGAAGATGCGCAGCAGGTGCACCACGATGGACGCGGCGAACATCAGGGCAGCCCAGTGGTGGATCTGCCGGACGAACAGGCCGCCACGAACCTCGAAGGACAGGTTCAGGGTGGTCTCGTAGGCACGGGACATCCCCACGCCGCGCAGCGGCTGGTAGACGCCGTCGTACACGACGTGAGCCATCGAGGGGTCGAAGAACAGGGTCAGGTAGACACCGGAGATCAGCAGGATGATGAACGCGTAGAGCGCGATCTCGCCCAGCAGGAACGACCAGTGTGTCGGGAAGACCTTGTTGATCTGCCGACGGATGCCTGCCGACAGGTGATACCGGGAATCGATGTTCTCGGCGGCCTGTGCGGCGCGGGATGGAGTTGCAGTACTCACGGGCGACGCTCCCAAAATGCCGGGCCGAGTGCCTCGGTGAAGTCACCGTTGGCGACCAGGAAGCCCTCTTCGTTCACTGTAATAGGCAGCTGCGGCAGTGCACGAGCAGCGGGACCGAAAATCGGCTTGCAGTACTCGAGTGCGTCGAACTGCGACTGGTGGCACGGGCAGAGAATGCGGTTGCTCTGCTGCTCGTACAGCGAGGTGGGGCAGCCGAGGTGGGTGCAGATCTTCGAGAAGGCGAAGTAGTCGCCGTAGTTGAAGCTCTCCTGGCCCTTGCGCTTGATGGCGCGTTCGGCATCCTCCGTGCGCAGACGGATGAGCATGACGGCGTTGCGGATGCCGCGAAGGCTCTGCAGCAGCGCGTGGTCGTCGCCACGGTCGGATTCACGGAACGGGAAGACCGTCTCCATGCCGCCGGCGTCGAGATCCTCCGGGCGAACCAGGACGATGTCCTGGGGCCGTCCGGTGTCGCGGCGCAGGTAGATGGTTTCGCCCTCGTAGTTCGGGGTCCAGCCCGAGACCCACAGCGGCGACTTGTCGCCCTGTGCCCACGGGTTCTTGATCAAGCCGCCGAGCGGCATGATCAGGCCGACGCCCAGTGCGCCGCCGCCGAAGATCGCGGTGCGCTTGATCAGCTTGCGACGCGGGAGCGTCGACGTGTCGAGCGAATCGGCGAGCTCGGCGACGATCGTCTTGCGATCGACCTCCGTCGACGGGCCGTCGTGGCGATCCTGGATCGACACCTCTTCGGGGATGAACTTCTTCGTGAACTGCACCGCGCCGACACCGATACCGAGGATCGACAGACCCAGGGTGAGGCCGAGCATCGGGGTGTACAGGTTGTACAACGTGTAGTTCGGGTCGCCCGGGCCCTGGTACTCCCACGGCCAGAACAGGTAGATCGCGATGAACGCGATACCTGCGATGCCGGCGAGCGCGAACCAGATCGCGACGCTTCGCTCGGCGCGCTTCTCGGCGCGGGTGCCCTCGACAGGCCACCGATCCTTGCGGAATGCGACATCGACACCGTCGAGATTCGTCCCGAGCGCGACGAGGTCGTCGCGGCTCATCTGTTCGAGGTTCTCGACCGAGTGCTTGTTAGTCGGCGTTTCGCCGCCACTCATGACCTTGCTCCGATCCACAGTGCAGCGCCGACGACGGCGACAATGCCGATGACCCACATCGTCGGGCCTTCGGCGGCCGGGCCGAACCCGCCCAATCCGTAGCCGCCGGGGTTCGTCGTCTCGCTGGCCGACTTGACGTACGCGATGATGTCCTGCTTCTCCTCGACCGTCAGCTGACGGTCGGAGAACTTCGGCATGTTCTGCGGCCCGGTGAGCATGGCCGTGTAGATCTGCTGTTCATTGGCCGGATCGAGGTTCGGCGCGAACTTTCCGGACGACAGCGCGCCGCCGCGGCCGGTGAAGTTGTGGCACGAAGCGCAGTTCTGGCGGAACAGTTCCGAACCGCGGCCGATGTCGTTGCCACGGAGCGAAGACTGGGAGATCTCGCCGTCTTCGTCACGGATGACCGTCGGGCCGCCGCCGTTCGCCTGGATGTAGGCACCGAGGGCGTCGGTCTGGGCCGCGTTGAACTTCGGTTCCTTGCGGAGCGCCTGGGCCTCGTTGCGCGAGGCCGGCATGCGACCGGAGGACACCTGGAAGTAGACGGCTGCCTCACCGACACCGATCAGGGTGGGACCGCGGTCCTGCACACCCTGCAGGTTGATGCCGTGGCATGTCACGCAGGAGGTCTCGTAGAGCTGCTTGCCCTCGCGGATCAGTGCGCTCTGATCGTCCTGCGCAGTGGCCACCTGCGGGGCAGGGGTCAACGCGGAGGCGAGGAAGCCGGCGCTGAGCAGGCCGACCGCCAGGACCAGGGCGCCCGTGACGCGCCGGCGGAATTTGCGCTGGCGGCGGGACTTGGCAGCGGAAGCTGTCGAGGATCGACCGGGCATGTCACCCTCGGAACCGAGAGGTGGGGATGAACTCATCTGTATCCCTTTTTGTTTTGGGACGGACTGGACGTCAGGGGGCTGCCTGTGCGTTCAGCTGGCTAACGGATGAAATAGATCGTGGCAAACAGTGCGATCCACACGATGTCGACAAAGTGCCAGTAATACGAAACGACGATGGCTGCGGTGGCCTGCGCGGGCGTGAACTTGCTGACGCGGGTACGGACCAGCAGGAACACGAAGGCGACGAGGCCGCCGATCACGTGGAGGCCGTGGAAGCCGGTGGTGATGTAGAACACCGAGCCGTAGACGCTGCTCGAGATGGACGTGCCGTCCGAGACCAGCGTGATGTATTCGTAGCCCTGCCCGAGCACGAAGAACGTGCCCATGGCGAGGGTGATCAGGTACCACCGTCGCAGCCCGAAGACGTCGCCGCGCTCGGCAGCGAACACGCCCATCTGGCATGTGAAGGAGGAGGCGATCAGCACCGTGGTGATCGGAACCGCCAGCCACAGGTTCAAGTGGGTGGGCGGCGGGGGCCACATGCCCTCCGGCGCCTGCGCCCGTGCCACGAAATACATGGCGAAGAGCCCTGCGAAAAACATGAGCTCGCTGGACAACCACACGATGGTGCCGACGCTGACCAGGTTGGGCCGGTTCAACGAGTGCACGCGCTGTGTGATTGCAGATCCTGAAGTCCCTACTGCGCTCGTCACGCTGGCTAGTATGACCCGTCGTAGTACGTCTTGGGCAATCGGGGCCGAAATAGGCGCGTCAGTGCTGGTCGCGCCCAGATAATTTCCCTGGTGGGGTCACCGTGCGGGCCTTCGGGGGACGTGCGAACCTGGTGCTATGAGTACCGGAAGTGGCTTGTGGGACCGGCTCCGCGCGATGGTGTCCAGGCGCCGGGCCCCCCTCGACCGGGAGCGTACGGATCTCGTCGTAGTGGTGTCCTCGTTCGACGACGCCGAGGCGTGTTCGACGGCCTTGACGCGCGGTGCCGAATCGGAGCCGTATTGGACGGAATCCGACGAGGCGGTACTGCGCCACCATCTCACCCTTCCGCCCGACGCTGTCGACCGAGCCGTCGAACTGGCCGCACAGGACGGCTATACCGTCAGCGGCGCCCCGATGGAGGCGCCGGTCGCCGGGGACGCAAGCCTGACAGCACTGGTGTTGCAGCGCACCCAGGTTCTGGACGCGATGCACTGCGCCCAGGAGAAGTCCCGCATGGTCTCGCTCGCGCAGCGACTCGGTGGCACCGCGCTGGGGTGGGACGCGCTACAGCCCCCGGTATCGCCTGACTAAGCTTCGCGGCGGAGGGCACACCGGTGCCCGGTAGGGAGCGGCATGCGGCGAGGTCAGGTGCGATGAACGCGACTCGAGTGGTGGACGGGACGGGGACCACCTGGTCGTCGGTCCTCGGTGCGCTGACTGCCGGGCACGATCTCTCGCGCGAACAAGCACAGTGGGCGATGGAGGAGATCTTCTCCGACAACGCGACCGCCGCGCAGATCGCCGCCTTCGGTGTCGCGCTGAAGATGAAGGGGGAAACCCCCGACGAGCTGCGCGCGCTCGCGGACACCATGCTCGGCTACGCCCGGCTCGTGCCCGTCGACAACGACGTGGTCGACGTCGTCGGCACCGGCGGTGACCGCGCCGACACCGTGAACATCTCGACGATGGCGGCGATCGTCGTCGCGGCGTCCGGCATCCGCGTCGTCAAGCACGGCAACCGGGCGGCATCGTCGAAGAGCGGCGGCGCCGACGTGCTCGAGGCACTGGGCGTCCACATCGACCTCGGGCCGGAGGCGGTGGCCCAGTCGGTCGCCGAGGCAGGCATCGGTTTCTGCTTCGCGCCGGTCTACCACCCCGCGCTCCGGTTCGCCGCGGCCCCGCGCAAGCAGATCGGCATCCCGACAGCGTTCAACGTGCTGGGGCCGCTGACCAACCCGGCGCGCCCGCGCGCGGGTCTGATCGGATGCGCTTTCGAGAACCTCGTCGGCACGGTCGCCGGTGTGCTCGCCCAGCGCGGGAACTCCGCGCTGGTGGTACGCGGCGACGACGGCCTCGACGAACTCACCACGTCGACCACATCCACCGTCCACATCGTGCGGGACGGCGAGGTCCGGGTCGTCACCCTCGACCCGACCGATCTCGGCATCACCCGGGTACCGCTCGAGGCGCTACGCGGCGGAGACGCAGAGAAGAATGCCGCCATCGCCCGCGCGGTCCTGGCGGGGGAGACCGGGCCGGTGCGCGACGCGGTCCTGCTGAACGCGGCCGGCGCGATCGCAGCGTTCCGGGGGATCGGCGACAGTCTCGAGGAGGCACTCGCGGCCGGACTCGAGGCCGCTGCTGCCGCGATCGACACCGGCCGGGCCGAAGAAGTCCTCCGCACGTGGTCCGAGGTGACCACCCGGCTCGGTGCCGCGCCGGGAATATAAGGAGTACGCGAACGGAGTGTGGGCCCGGACTCGTCGGAGTCCGGGCCCACACTCGTCCGCCGGGCGGATCAGCTACCGATCGAGAAACCCGCGTCCACGTCCGCGCTGGAGTAGGACTGGAAAGCGATGTGCGTGACGGTCTTCGTCACGCCTTCGACCTTGTTGATGCCGCGCGTGACCACTTCGGCGATCTGCTCGTGGTCGCGGACGCGCACCAGGGCCACCAGGTCGACGTCCCCGGCGCACGAGTACACCTTGTCTACCCCGGCCAGGTCGGCCACCGCTTGCGCGGTCTCCGGAATGCGGTGCGCTTCGGCGTCGATCAGGACGATGGCGTTGATCATGAGGGCTCCTTGCCTTCCTCGGGTTCCATCAGACTAGGTGGTCGTCCGCTCGTCGGGCGCCACCGCAGATACCGCGCGGGCGTCACGTGCCTTCTCGGCCCACTCGCTCCAGCGACCGGCGCCGAGAGCCGGTTCGCACCACCCGTGGCTGGCGCGGACGATACGGACGCCCCCGGAGTCCAGCCAGCGTGCCACCAGGCCCAGTTCTTCGGGCGAGGCGCCCCGGAACGGCCCCGGAATCGGTCGCGCCGTCTCCGCAGCCGCGACGATCGCGTCCACGACGGGCATCGGCGGCACCCCCCGAGGCGCGACCCCGGCGGAGGCGAGTCTTCCCGCCCGCACGACCGCGAACTCCCACCCGCCCTCGTCGCGTGGACGCGCCGCGACGAGTTCGTCCACCGCGGCGAGCGCGGCGAGTCGCTGGGTGCGTCGCAGGGCCAGCAGCGTGCCGGCCGCACGGTCGCGCAGACGTGCCGCATTCTCGAACAGTTCGTCGAGAACGAGCCGGTCGAGCCGGCCGTGCAGGTCGCGGAGAACCTCGTCGTCGCTACCCCGGATCACGGCGCGGGCCCGTTCGACCTGCGTCGAGTAAGCGGCCGCGTCCTGAACTCCGAAGGTCGCGGCTGCACACGCACCCACGGCCTCGGGCAGGCACCGGTCCCCGTGCTTGCCGGTATGGCCGATCCGGCGTGTACAGGTGCGGATCCCGCACAGTTCGGCGAGGTGGGCCGCGACCTCGGACGCCGCTGTGCGCGCCGAGAACGGCCCGATCGCATCGGTCGCGGGGGTGCGGCTGACCGCGAAACGCGGGAACGGGTCGTCTGTGAGCACGATCCACCACCCGCGGGTGGGGTACTTCGAGCGGCGGTTGTAGGGCGGCGCATGCGCTGCGAGCAACCGGAGTTCGCGCACACCCGCTTCGAGGCCGTGGGCGCACTCGACGTGGTCGATGCGGGTGGTCACCGCGACCATTTCACGCAGCCGTGGACGCGTCTCCGACCCGGTGAAGTAGGAGCGGACCCGGCGGTGGAGATCGACGGCGGTGCCGACGTAGAGCACTTCGTCCGACGGTCCGCGGAACATGTAGACACCCGGTCGCCGGGGCAGGTGCGCGGCGAGCGTGCGCTTGGCCCGTTGTCCGCCGGTGACGGCCGGGATGTAGTCCCGGAGCTCGGTGAGACTGTGGACGCCGAGATTGCCGACGCGCTCGATGAGCGCGTGAAGGACGTCCACGGTGGCGCGGGCGTCGTCGAGCGCGCGGTGTGTCGGCTGCGTCGAGACGCGGAAGAGCTGGGCGAGTGCCGAGAGTTTCACCGAGGGTGCCTCGTCGCGGCCGAGGACGCGACGCGCCAGTTTGACTGTGCAGACCACGGGGAAACGCGGCCACGCCGCGCCGCAGTGGGCAGTCGCGGCCTTGAGGAAACCGACGTCGAATCCGGCGTTGTGGGCGACGAGTACCGAACCCGCGGCGAACTCGAGAAACGCCGGCAGCACCTCGTCGATCTTCGGTGCGGCGTACACCATCGCGGTGGTGATGCCGGTGAGCTGCACGATGTGCGGTGGGATCGCGCGCCCCGGGTCCACCAGCGTCGCGAACTCGCCGAGGACCTCTCCGCCCCGGATCTTGACCGCGCCGATCTCGGTGATCGCGTCGTCGCCTGCCCGGCCCCCGGTGGTTTCCAAGTCGACGACGACGAAGGTGGTGTCTCGGAGCGGGGTGTCCAATTCGTCGAAGCCGAGCTGGACTCCGCGCCCGGATTCGGTGAACCGTGGCGGCGACGTCATGCGGCGAGCCTAGGAATCGGCACCGACACGGCCTCCGGCCCCTCCGTCACGGCCCGTGCCCGGGCCGTGACATCACCTCGGAAAACGACGTCGGCTGGGGTGTGGACGGGCGCAAGAGACGAGCGTCACAGGGGTCTTTCGGTTTGGGACACAGGGCCGTTGGACTGCCTCGAAACATACCGATCGGCCCGCCGCGGGGGCCGCGCCGGCACGGGGCGGCCGCGGGGGCGCACCCGCCGGGAGAATGGGCCGGAGACCTGGGAAAGCGTCCGCACGGACGTCTTGGGAACCGGGGTGGACCCGGCCGCGGCGCGCGCGGCGCGCGAGGTAAAGCAGACCGGTCGTTATTGCTTCGTTACCGAAGGGGAGCGTCCGGCGTAAAAGTGACGAAAATTAAACCAAAAGGGACAATGCTCACGCGAGGCACTCGACTTCTCCGTTGCCGTTTCGTAATCTTCTCGAGACCAAGCGGAGAGTTTTCCGGCCCACTCCCGTGTCGGAGCCGCTCGGTCACCGCCTAATCGGAGGCTCCAGTCGCGGAGCATCCGAGCCGGGGACCCACTTAGTACCTGGGGTGAATCCCTTCAGCCGCTCGCCGGCGAAGGGTAGGGCTGACTTCCGGCCCGAACCCGTCAGCTAACTCGGTCGGCGGGTGAACGGAAGAAATGGAGCACCCCCCTCGTGGTTTCGCAGAACAACAAGCGCACCGTTCGGCGCGCGCTCGTCGCCGGAGCCATCGCGCTCGGCGCAGTTACCGTCTCGGCCGGCCCCGCCATGGCGGACACCGTCACCATCCCCGGTGTGGGATCCTTCGACCTCCCCGCCGGCGTCACCCTGCCGCCCGAGGTCGCCAACCTCATCCCCCAGCAGGCCGGAACCGCCCCCGCGCCTGCGGCATTCACCGCTCCGTACACCTCGGTCGGCCAGCGTGCGGCCGACGCCGCCCAGAGCAAGATCGGGTCCCCCTACGTGTACGGCGCCGCCGGCCCGAACTCGTTCGACTGCTCCGGTCTCGTGCAGTGGGCCTACCAGCAGGCCGGACTGAACGTTCCCCGCACCAGCTACGACCAGGCATCTGCCGGTCAGGCCGTGAACATCTCCGACCTGATGCCGGGCGATGTCGTGTCGTTCTACGGCGGAAGCCACACCGGGATCTACGTCGGTGGCGGCAACATCGTGCACGCGTCCACCTCGAGCCAGCCGGTGAAGATCGCGCCGCTCGACTCGATGCCGGTCGATGGAGCACGCCGCTTCTGATCCGTCGGTATGCAGCTACGTGAGGGTGGGTCCGGCTCAGGCCGGGCCCACCCTCACGTCGTAGTCCGGGTTGCTACCACCGGGTAGACACAAACGTATGCCGTTCCGTAACCTCATCGAGACCTTTGGAAAGGATGCGCCTTCGTGGTTTCCGATAGGACGAAGCAGGCAATTCGTGCGTTGCTGGCGGTTGCGGTCTTGATGGCACTGGCCGTCTCCACCTCGCCCGCGGGGGCGCAGCCGGTGGACGACAGCCCCACAGCAAAGCTCGAACACCTGGCGGACCTGTCCCGTCGGTCCGAACAGACCACCGAAGCCCTTCACAACGCCGGGCTGGACCTCGAGAAGAAGATCGCCGACCAGCAGTCCACCGAGGCGGTCGCCGCCGAGGACCGCGACGCGCTGGATCTGGCGCGCGCCGAGGTCGCCCGGTTCAAGCCCACCGTGGACAAACTCACGCAGGCGAACTACCGGGGTGCCCGCACCAACCGGCTCTTCGCCCTCATGGTCAGCGACTCGCCGCAGCAGATGCTCGACCAGATGGTGCTGCTCGACGTCCTCGGCGCCCAGACGGCCCGCGACGTCGAACGATTCAAGGTCGCCACGGCCGCGGCCGCCGAAGTGGCCGCCTCGTCACAGCGATCTGCGGAAGCCGCCGCCGTCGCGGCCGAGGAGGCGCAGGTACTCCGGGACGATCTGCAACGCCGCAAGGCCGAACTCGAAGCCGATATCGCCGGCGTCCTCGACGCCTTCGACGCGCTGAGCGACCAGGAAAAGGAAGTGCTCGCGGGCACTCCATTCCCGCCCGGTCTCGACGCCGACACGATCCTGCAGCACCTCGTTCCCGGCACCGGTGGGGGAGCGCTCCGCGCTGCCATGACCCGGATCGGCGACCCGTACGTGTGGGGCGCGACCGGACCGAACCAGTTCGACTGCTCGGGTCTCGTCGTGTGGGCGTACAACCAGGTGGGCAAGACCCTGCCGCGCTCGAGCCAGGCCCAGGCGCAGGGTGGCATTCCCGTCTCGCGCGACAACCTTCAGCCCGGCGACGTGGTGATCTTCTACGACGACGCATCCCACGTGGGCCTCTACGCGGGCGACGGCAACATCGTGCACGCGTCCACGTTCGGTGTGCCGGTGAAGGTGCAGTCGATGGCGAGCTTCCCTTTCCACAGCGCACGCCGCTACTGACCGGGCGGGCGGCCCCTTACACTGGCCGCCGTGCCTGCACCTGCGTCGACAAACCGTCATCGGCGGTGGGAACGTCTCGGTTTGGCCGGGCTCGTCCTCGCCGTCGTCACTGCCGGTGTGCTGCTCGTCGTCGCACCCGCGGACTCGGCCGACACCGATCGGACGACCCGCACCGAACTGCAGTCGCTGGTCGATCGCTGGGCGGATGCGGTGCGCCGCGCCGACCGCGACGCGCTGGCGTCGGTGATCGACCCGGCCGCCACAGCACTGCTCGAGGCCGAAACGCTGCGCGCGGAGTCGCTCCGGGCGGTGCCCCTCGCCGACTTCGGATACGAGATGGGACCCGAACCGGACCTCGACGTACCCACGACCCTCACCGCCGCGTTCGGCGCGGACCCGGTGCGCGCGCACATCGTCTATCTCCGCTACGCGGTCGACGGCGTCGACGAGGAACCGACCCGCCGCCCCGTCACGGCGTTGTTCGTCGAGCGGTCCGGCGGATGGCTGCTCGCAGACGATGCCCCCGTGATCCCCGGAGCAGTGACCTGGCGCGGCCCCTGGGACCATGGACCGCTCCACGTCGCGGAGGTCGCGACCGCCGGAGGCCGCTCGCTGGTGATAGGACCCACCGACCGCCACGACCTCATCGAGGCGACGGCGACCGAACTCGACTCCGCCGTCGACGCCGTCTCCGAAGTATGGGGAGAGGAATGGTCACGGCGCGCCCTCGTGGTCGCGACGGGATCGCGGGAGGAATTCACACACCAGGTGGGAACCCGCCACGACGGGGAGGAAATCGCGGCCGTCGCCGTCTCGGACGCCGTCCGGCCGGGGACGGACACCGCGACCGGGCAGCGGATCGTCTTCGCTCCGGATGCTGGGGAACGCCTCACCCGTCAGGGTCTGCGCGCACTGCTGCGGCACGAGATGGTGCACATCGCCACCCGGACCGAGACGGTCGACGGCTCCCCGCTGTGGGTCCTCGAGGGATATGCCGACTACATCGGGTACCGCGGAACAGGCACGGACCCCGCGGGCGGCGTCACCGCGAACGACCTTCGCCGGATCGCACCGACCCTCGTCCAGGATTCCCTCCGCAACGGCCTGCCCCGTGCGCTACCCGACGATGCCGAGTTCACCGCCGGTCAGGGCGCACGCAGCGCCTACGAGAAGGCGTGGTCGGTCGCGGCATTCACCGCCGAGGAGTTCGGCGTCGACAGTTTGACGTCGCTGTACCGGGCGCTCTCGACGGGACCGGCCGAGCCGGACGAGGTCGACGACGCGCTCCGGGAGGTCGTGGGACTCGGGACCGGCGACTACGTCGGCCGGTGGGGCGACTGGGTCTCCGAACGACTCACCGTGGGCTGAGCCGACCCGTCCATCCGGACCCGGTCCGGACATCGCTACGGTGTAGCCATGTCGCGAACTCTGCTGGTCACGAATGACTTTCCGCCCCGACCCGGCGGTATCCAGTCGTACCTGCAGGCGTTCGCCGGCCAGTTGCGTGCCGAGGATCTCGTTGTCTATGCGCCTCGCTGGCGCGGGGACAGTCACGTGACGTTCGACGCGCAGCAGCCGTACGAGGTGGTGCGGCATCCCACGACACTGATGCTCCCCACCCCGGACGTCGCTCGACGCGCCGCGCGGCTCGTGTCCGAGTACGGCTGCGACAGCGTGTGGTTCGGAGCATCCGCACCGCTGGCGCTGATGGCTCCCGCCATGCGACGCGCCGGGGCGCAGCGCGTGATCGCGAGTACCCACGGTCACGAGGTCGGCTGGTCGATGGTGCCGGGCGGACGTCAGGCGCTACGCCGGATCGGCGACCACACCGACACCATCACCTATGTGAGCCGCTACACGCGCAGCCGATTCGCGTCGGCGTTCGGCCCGCATGCCGCGCTCGAGCACCTCCCGTCGGGCGTGGACACCGACGTCTTCTGCCCGGACCCGGTCGCACGCGCCGAGTTGCGCGCCCGGTACCGGCTCGGCGACCGCCCGACGGTGCTGTGCCTGTCGCGGCTCGTGCCGCGCAAAGGCCAGGACATGCTGATCCGCGCGCTGCCCGAGATCCGGCGCCGGATCGACGGCGCGGTCCTCGTCATCGTCGGCGGTGGCCCCTACGAGGACCGGCTCCGCGACCTCGCGCACCGCACCGGTGTCACCGACCACGTCGTCTTCACCGGTGGCGTTCCCGCCGCCGAACTCGCGGCGCATCACACCATCGCCGACGTGTTCGCCATGCCGTGCCGGACCCGGGGTGGGGGACTCGATGTCGAAGGACTCGGCATCGTGTATCTCGAAGCGTCCGCGACGGGTGTCCCCGTGGTCGCGGGGCGGTCCGGGGGCGCGCCCGAAACCGTGCGGGACGGGGAGACCGGGTTCGTCGTCGACGGCACGTCCGTGACCGCGATCGCGACAGCCGTCAGCGGGATCCTCGCCGACCGGGACCGGGCCGCGGCGATGGGTGCGGCGGGACGCGAATGGGTCTCGACAGAGTGGCGATGGGACGTCCTGGGCGCAAAGCTGCGCCGGCTCCTCGAGGTGGACCCCGCGCCTTCGGCGACGGATCCCGATCGGCGGGGCGACGGACGGACACCGTCGGCGGATATGTGAAGCTGTCCCCGTGAGCAGCATTCAGGTGGCGGACCAAACCTTCATCGCCGCACCCCCGGAACGGATCGCGACCGCCCTGGCGTCGCCCGCGCGATGGCGCGAGTGGTGGCCGGAGCTCGCGCTCACGGTCCGGGAGGACCGAGCCGAGAAGGGCATCCGGTGGGCCGTCGCGGGCCCGCTGAACGGCACGATGGAAGTGTGGATCGAACCGGTTCTCGACGGAGCCGTCGTCCACTACTTCCTGCACTGTGAACCGACGGGTGTCGCACCGTCGCGCATCGCATCGCTGAACATCGCCGGCATCACCCGCGAGCGGCGCGTCGCGGGAAAGAAGATGGCGTTCGAGGTGAAGGCACGCCTCGAGGCGGGTCGTCCGGCGGGCGAATCCCCGCGCCTGTGAGGTCGTAGCCGCCGGATACGGTGTGTGGTAGACAACGGCGACGGCGCCGAGCGCGCCGTGTCGGGTGGACGGACGAAAGGGAGCATTCATCGCATGGCCGATAAGACCAAGAGGTCGATCACCATCGATGCGCCGGCCGATCGGGTCATGGCTGTCATCGCCGACTTCGCCGCCTACCCGACATGGGTCGAAGCCGCCAAAACCGTCGAGGTACTGAGCACCGGGCCGGACGGTCTCGCCGACCGGGTCCGCTTCGTGCTCGACGCCGGAATCGTGAAGGACACGTACGTCCTGCGATACCAGTGGGCCGAAGACGGCCGCGCCGTGAGCTGGGAACTCGAATCCGGAGAGATCCAGAAGGCGCAGTCCGGCTCGTACGTTCTCAACGACACCCCGGACGGCGGAACGGTCGTCGACTACCAGCTCACCGTGGACGTCAACATCCCGATGATCGGACTGTTCAAGCGCAAGGCGGAGAAGGTCATCACCGACACCGCGCTCAAGGAACTGAAGAAGCAGGTGGAGGGCTGAGCACCTCGAGCGAGGCCACCCCCGCGCGCGTGCGTGTGTTCTTCGGCAAGGGCGGAGCAGGCAAGACCACGCTGGCCGCGGCGACGGCGCTCGGCATCGCCCGCACCGGCGCACCGGTGCTCATCGCCTCGATCGACCAGGCGCATTCGCTGTCCGGCGTCCTCGACGTCGCCCCCGGTGAAGGTGTGCGCTCGGCAGGCGACGGAGTCGACCTGATCGAGGTCGATTCGCTCGCGTTGCTCGAGCAACGCTTCGCGAGCCTGGCGTCGCTGGCGTCCATCGCCGCGGGCCACGAGCACGGCGACCGCTTCGCTCTGCCCGCGCCCGAAGAACTCACCGGCCTTCCCGGGGTGGAGGAACTGCTCGCCCTCTCGGAAGTGGCGCGATTGGCCGACAGCGGACGCTGGCACACCGTGATCGTCGACGCCCCCGCATCGGCCGACGCGGTGCGCATGCTCGCGGCGCCGCGCACGATCTCGGATTACATGGACCGCATCTGGCCGCAGCACAGCCGCGTCGAGGCGGCGATAGGGCCGGACCCGCGCCTGACGGTCGTCGTGGCGTTGTTCGACCGGATTCTCTCCGGGATCGCGGCCACCCGCGACCTGTTCGAGAACCCGGACAGGACCACCGCCGTGCTCGTCTCCACTCCCGACCGTGCGGGTCGTGCGGAGATGGTCCGGCTCCGCTCGTGGGCCGCTCTGATCGGCCTGACACTCGAGGCCGTCGTCGCCAACGGGATCGTGCCGGCATTCGACGGCGACGGTCCGGCAGCCGGGTGGCTCGCGCGCCGGCGTGCCGACCAACTGGCGGTGCTCGACGAGATGACCTCGATCGTCACCGAGGTGCCGGTGGTCGGGTGTGAGCAACGCGACGAAGAACCGGTAGGGTGGGCGTCTCTCGGAGACCTGGCGACCGATATCCGGGATCTCTGCGATCCGGCCACCCTTCGCGACGGCGTGGAACGGGTTCGCGTACAGCACGAATCGGGGACGGGGGTGGACGCGGTGTATGCGATGCGGATGTATCTGCCGCTGGCGGACCCGGCGTCGCTGACATTGGGACGAGTCGACGACCACCTGGTGGTCGGTGCCGACGGCATCCGCCGTCGGGTGCACCTCGCCTCGGTGCTGCGCAGATGCACGGTGTCCGACGCGGAGTTCGACGGCACCGATCTGCTCGTGCGCTTCGTGCCCGACCCGGCGGTGTGGCCGCAGTGAGCAACAACGACCACGACGCCCTCCTCGCCGACTTGCGGGTCCTGGCCGACACGGTTCTCGACTACATGGACGGCGTGGCCGAACAACTTGCCGGTCGCGGCGACGTCCCGGACCCGGTTCCGGAGAAGGCGGCAGCGCACGCCGACGCAGGCGAATCCGGGCGGCCGGCGACCACCGGATGCTCCTGGTGCCCGGTGTGTGCGGTGGCGGCGCTGGTCAACGGCGAGAACCACGAGTTGCTCACACGCCTCGCGTCCCAGCTCGCGGCGTTCATCGCGCTGGTACGCGAACTGCTCGCGCGGTATCTCCCACCGCGGCCCGACCCGTCGGCGCCCACGGATCCGACGCCCCCGGAGCCTCGCGACAACGGCGGGGGATTCGTGCCGATTTCCGTCACCATCCGCTCCTGACCCCGCAGGCTGTAGGTATGAACCCGGACCCGCGGCAGCGCGATTCCTCCGACCGCCACACGATCGGAATCGATGTGGGCGGCACCAGCATCCGCGCTGCGGTGGTGAACCGTGGCGGCGAAGTGGTCGATTCGGTGCGAGCGCAGACTCCCGGGTCGGCCCCCGTACTCGAGGACGCCCTGCACCGCGTCGTACGGCAGCTCGCCGAACGTAACGACGTCGCTGCGGTCGGTCTTGCGGTCGCGGGATTCCTCACGGCCGACTGCACCACCGTGCGGTTCGCGCCGCATCTCCCGTGGGTCGGTGCCCCGGTCGGGGCGACGCTCACCGAGAGATTCGGGTTGCCCGTAGTGCTCGAGCACGACGCCAACGCCGCGGCGTGGGCCGAGTACCGGTTCGGGGCGGCGGCCGGGAGCAGAGTCGCGGTGGTCGTCGCACTCGGAACCGGAATCGGTGCCGCCCTGCTCATCGACGGCCGGCTGTACCGCGGGGCCTACGGCGTCGCGCCGGAACTCGGCCATCTCCAGGTGGTGCCGGACGGGCGGCCGTGCCCGTGCGGCAAGCGCGGGTGCTGGGAAAGATACTGCAGCGGAACAGCACTCGTCGATACCGCGGTCGAGATGCTTGCCGCGGACCCCGGCAGGTCGCAGCTCGCGGCACACGTCGCCGCCGATCCCGGTTCGCTCACCGGGCGCCGGATCGCCGGCGCCGCGCAGGACGGCGACCCACTCGCGGTGGCCGCGATCGCGGAGTTCGCCCGGTGGCTCGGGCTGGGACTGGCGATGGTGGCCGACATCTACGACCCCGAAATCATCGTGGTGGGAGGCGGGGTGTCCGGCTCGGCGTCGTTGTTCCTCGACGACGCCCGAGAGCACTACGCCGCCGCGACCACCGGTGCCGGGCATCGGCCTCTCGCGCGGGTCCGCGTGACCCAACTCGGCGACGCGGCCGGGCTTGTCGGGGCGGCGGACCTCGCCCGCACGGCGATCGAGGGGTGAGATCCTCGTCACCTCCGCGGCATATGCGTGGGGCCGGGCACGTTGCCGATGTGCGTGTGGTGGGCGCATCGTCGTAGAGTCGACCGACGGGCCGGTTGTGCTGCCCGCACCGATCTATGTCGGGGACCGATCTATGTCGGGGAAGGATGCCATGTGGTACTGGCTGTTGAAGTACGTTCTGCTGGGCCCGCTGCTCTTGCTGATGGGACGCCCGAAATTCGAAGGCGGCGAGCATATTCCCGTCAACGGTCCGGCCATCCTGGCGAGTAATCACCGCGCGGTCCTCGACTCGTTCTACCTTCCCCTCCTGGTGCGGCGGCGGATCACCTTCCTCGCCAAGAGCGAGTACTTCACCGGCACGGGCCTCAAGGGTCGCTTCCAGCGCTGGTTCTTCTCCGCGGCCGGCCAGGTGCCCATCGACCGCACCAGCGCCGATGCCGCGCAGGACGCTCTCGCGGCCGGCATCCGCGTCCTCGGTCAGCAGAAACTCCTCGGCATCTACCCGGAGGGCACCCGCTCGCCCGACGGGCGTCTGTACAAGGGCAAGACCGGCCTCGCCCGGCTCGCGCTCGAGACCGGCGTCCCCGTCATTCCGGTTGCGATGATCGGGACCGACCAGATGAACCCCATCGGATCCAAGATGTGGCGTCCGGCGAAGGTCACCGTACGCATCGGCAAGCCCATCGACTTCTCGCGTTTCGAAGGGATGGGCGGCAACCGGTTCGTCGAGCGCACCGTCACCGACGAAGTCATGTACGCGCTCATGCAGTTGTCGGGCCAGGAGTACGTCGACATCTATGCGGCCTCCCTCAAGGAGCCGAAGCCCCAGGACATCGCGGAAGGGAAGGCTGCCGTCGAGCCTCCGGCGGCGGATCGCCTGCCCGACACCCAAGCGGGCTGATCGCGCCGCGACCCCGCGGGCACGCTCGCCGGTCCCACCGGCATAATGT
Source organism: Rhodococcus sp. NPDC060084 (assembly GCF_042730335.1). NCBI lineage: Bacteria > Bacillati > Actinomycetota > Actinomycetes > Mycobacteriales > Nocardiaceae > Rhodococcus > Rhodococcus sp. NPDC060084. The sequence goes on along the minus strand of NZ_JBHWWX010000003.1, from coordinate 191,205 downwards.
GAGTACGTGCGCTACTTCTACGACTGCGAGTTCATCGAGGACGGTCGAACCATCGAACTCGTATCGATCGGTGTCGCCTGCGAAGACGGACGCGAGTTCTACGCGGTGTCAACGGAGTTCGATCCCGACCGGGCCGGGGAGTGGGTGCGCCGCAATGTTCTCCCGAAGCTGCCTCCTCGGTCGCATCCCGCGTGGCGTTCGCGCGAGCGGATCCGCGACGACCTGCTGAAGTTCCTCGTTCCCAGGCCGGGCGTCCAGCCGGAACTCTGGGCGTGGATCGGCGCATACGACCACGTCGTCCTGGTGCAATTGTGGGGAACCATGCCGGAACTGCCGGAGGTACTCCCGAGGTACACGCGCGAACTGCGCCAGCACTGGGAATACGCAGGCCGGCCCCCGCTGCCCCGGGTCCCGGACGACAACCACGACGCGCTCGCCGACGCCCGCCACAACCTCGCGAAGTTCGAGGCGATCGAGGTCGCGCGCCGCTCCCGGTGACACCGCGATACGGGGTGATCGCACGGCAGAGCGCGCCGGGTCATATCCTGGTTCTGTGAACTGGACTGTGGACGTGCCGATCGACCGCTTGCCCGAACTGCCTCCACTTCCGGCGGAGCTGCGCGACCAACTCGACGCGGCGCTCGCCAAGCCGGCGTTGCAACAGCCGAGCTGGCCGGAAGATCAGGCGGCCGCGATGCGGACCGTGCTCGAGAGCGTGCCCCCGATCACCGTGCCGAGCGAGGTCGAGGAGCTGCAGCGACAGCTCGCGTCCGTCGCCCGCGGCGAGGCCTTCCTCCTGCAGGGAGGCGACTGCGCGGAGACGTTCGCCGACAACACCGAACCGCATATCAAGGGCAACATCCGCACGCTGCTGCAGATGGCCGTCGTCCTCACCTACGGAGCGTCGACGCCCGTGGTCAAGGTCGCGCGGATCGCCGGTCAGTACGCCAAGCCCCGCTCGTCCGACACGGACGCGCTCGGCCTGAAGTCCTACCGCGGCGACATGATCAACTCTCTCGTCGCCGAGGAGAGTGTGCGCGCACACGACCCGTCGCGGCTGATACGCGCCTACGCCAACGCCAGTGCCGCGATGAACCTCGTGCGCGCCGCCACCGCCGCCGGTGAGGCCGACCTGCACCGCGTGCACGACTGGAACCGCGCCTTCGTGGCGTCGTCGCCGGCCGGTGCGCGGTACGAGGCGCTCGCCTCCGAGATCGACCGCGGCCTGCGCTTCATGGATGCCTGCGGCGTGGTCGACCCCAACCTGCGCGCCGCGACCATCTTCGCCAGCCACGAGGCACTCGTCCTCGACTACGAGCGCGCGATGTTGCGTCTCGACACCTCCGGTGACGAACCGCGTCTGTACGACCTGTCGGCCCACTTCCTGTGGATCGGCGACCGCACCCGTCAGCTCGACGGAGCGCACATCGCGTTCGCCGAACTGCTGTCGAACCCGATCGGCCTGAAGATCGGCCCGTCGACCACACCGGAGATGGCCGCCGAATACGTCGAGCGCCTCGACCCCACCAACAAGCCCGGTCGCCTGACGTTGATCTCCCGTATGGGCCACGGGAAGGTCCGGGACGTGCTGCCCGGTATCGTCGCTGCCGTCGAGGCCACCGGCCACAAGGTGATCTGGCAGTGCGATCCGATGCACGGCAACACCCACGAGGCATCGACCGGGTACAAGACCCGCCACTTCGACCGCATCGTCGACGAGGTGCAGGGCTTCTTCGAGGTGCACCGTGCGCTCGGCACCCACCCCGGCGGCATCCACATCGAACTCACCGGCGAGAACGTCACCGAGTGCCTCGGCGGCGCTCAGGACATCTCCGACCTCGACCTGCACGGTCGGTACGAAACGGCGTGCGATCCCCGGCTCAACACCCAGCAGTCGATCGAACTGGCGTTCCTCGTCGCCGAGATGCTGCGGGGCTAGCACTCCGCCCCCGATACGGCTCCGCCCCGGATATCACTACCCCGGTGGCGGAACCGATCAGGGCAGCGCGGTCAGTGTGATCGTGCTGCCCTCTTCGGCGCGACCGTTCGCGCCCGGGCTCTGAGCGATCACCACGGAGCGGTCGGAGTCGGCGACCTGCCGCACCGACACGTCGAATCCCAGTTCCCGCAGTTCGTCCCGTGCCGAGCCGACGGACCGTCCGAGCATCGACGGCACCTTGACCGCGTTGGACACCAGCAATGTCAGAGTGCTGCCCGCGCGGACTTCGGTACCCGCCTCCGGATCGGTGCCCGCGACGCGACCGCCGTCGACCTCGGGATCGAACACCTCCCGCACGTCCTGCACCGTCAGGCCGGCTTCGTCGAGGATGCGCCGGGCGTCGTCGACGGTCCGTCCGGCGAGGTCGGGCAGGTCCACCGGCGGGGAACCCTTGCTCACCACCACTTCGACCTGCGACCCGACGGGCAGGACTGTCCCGGGCGCCGGATCGAGCGCTGCGACCCCGCCCTCGGGGACAGTCGTGCTGAAGGCGCTTCCGCCGTCCACGGGCTCGAACGTGCGCCGGCGCAATTCGTCCTCGACGACCGACAGCTCACCTGATCCGGGGACGTTCGGAACCGTGGGCGGCCCCAGCGAGACCAGTAGCGCCACGGAGTTGCCGTCCGGGACACGGGAGCCCGTCGGGGGATCGGTGCCCAGCACCGTCTCGGGCGGGATGTCGTCGGAATACTCGCCGCGTACCTCGGCCGTCAGCCCGACCGCCTCGATCGCGGAGACCGCGGCCGCGCGGTCCAGTCCGTTGACCGTCGGTACGTCCGTGAGCCGCCCGGCGCCGAGCCACCATCCGGCGATGCCCATGAACAGGGCGAGTACGAGAATCGCCGCGATCCACCCCACCACCGAGCGCCGGTGCCGATGATGCTCGTGCGCGTAGTCGGGCTGCGGCGCGGGCTGCTCCGGGTCGGAGCGAGGATGCGGCTGCGTGACGACCTTGGTGTGCATCGTGCGGGTGGGATGCAGCTCGGCCTGCGGCACCGCGCCGGGATCCGCGGCGGCGCCCTGCTCGGCTACGGCCGGGTGGACGGCGGTGGGAGCGTGCGACGACGTCGACTCCGGCGACGAGATCACCGTCGTGGCAGGTTCTGCCCGGGACGCCGCACCTCCCGCCGCACCTCCCGCAGCGGCAGGAGCTGCGGCAGCGGGCGCCGCGCTCGTCGCGAGAGCCGACCGGCGAGGAGCCGGTACCCGGTAACGGGGAAGGTCGAGCGCTTCACACGCGTCGTTGAGGGCGCGGGCCATCGCCTCGGCGTCGTCGAACCGTTCGCCCGGCTCGCGTTCGGTGGCGCGGCGTACCAACTCGTCGAATTCCTCGGGCACCCCGTCGATCCAGGACCCCGGATCGGGCACGTCCTTCTCGACGCGCTGGTATGCCACGGACAGTGACGTGTCGCCCGAGAAGGGCGTGCGGCCGGTGAGCATCTCGAACACGAGGACGCCGGCGGAGTAGACGTCGCTGCGGGCGTCCGCGCTCCCGGCGGTGACCTGCTCGGGAGACAGGTACGCCGCCGTGCCGAGGATGACGCTGCGCGAGGTCGTGGTGGCCGCCGCGACGGCCCGGACCAGACCGAAGTCGGCGATCTTGACCTCTCCGGCCTCGGAGATGAGAACGTTCTCGGGTTTGACGTCGCGGTGCACGAGACCCGCGCGGTGGGCGACAGCCAGCGCTCCGAGGACGGGCGCGGCGACGGCAGCGGCGGCGTGCGGCGGCATCGGTCCGCGTTCGCGGAGCAGTTCGCGCAGCGTGCCGCCTTCGACCAGTTCCATGACCAGGAAAACGTGGTCACCGTCCTGGCCTTGGTCGTATACGGCGACGAGACCGGGATGGTTGAGTCGTGCGACGGCGCGTGCCTCGAACTCGAAGCGGGCGAGGAACTGCGGATCGGCCGCGAACTGCGGATCCATGACCTTCACCGCGACCGGACGATCGAGACGCAGATCTGTCGCGCGGTAGACCGTGGACATCCCGCCGCGCGCAACCCGCGATTCGATCCGATAGCGCCGATCGAGCACGACGCCGACCATTCGGTCGCCTCCAGCGGTCACCCGGTGTACTCCCGTCTCTGGTGTGGAACATCGGTGTGGAGCATTGATGTGGAACATCGAACCGGCACCGGACGCGACTGCCGTGGTACCGGCGAGACGGAGTACGTCGTCGCCTGCGCGGAAGCCGATCTCGTCCTCTGTAGATGGTAGCCAGCCCACAAAAGCGGCAGCCGCGTAGATGGCTGCGGGTAGGCGACGATACCGTGGAGCAGTGAGTTCGATTCCCTATTGCGACGACGTCCTCGACCCCTCCATATCGGTCTATCAGCTCGTCGACGTGGCAAAACGCCTCGACGTCCCGATTGTCCGCGTGCACCAGATGCTGCGCGACCGGCAGTTGCTCGCCTTCAAGCGCAACCGCGTCCCCGTGGTGCCCAAGGCATTCTTCGGCGACGACGGGCAGGTGCTCCGCCAGCTTCGCGGCCTTCTCGCCCTGCTCCACGACGGTGGATTCCGCGACGAAGAGATCCTCGAGTGGCTCTTCCAGGAAGACGACACGCTGCCGGGTGACTGCCCGATCGCCGCGCTGCACACTGACTCGGCGCGCGAGGTCATGCGGCGCGCTCAGGCTGCCGCCATCTGACGGACGCCCCGACCGATCCCGCGACGAACTGCGTGAGCACCACCGCCGCGCGGGTGCGGCGCGGGACCGTCACTCGCCGGTCCAGAACCCGGAAGCCGCTCGCCTCGACCTCGTCGAGGATCCGTCCGTAGAGCACGAACGCGGCACGGATACCCGGTCGCACCCGGTCGGGTAGCAGATCCAGACCCGGTTCGGCCTTGCGGTATTCGGCGCGGGCCAGCGCGACCGCGTGGGCCAGAGCCCGCCGGACACGGGGATCCACCGTGCCGGTGCGGCGGCCCTCCCGCAGCAGTTCGACATCGACCCCGAACGACGCCCACAGCTCGACCGGAAGATAGAGACGGTCGCGGTCGAGATCCTCACCGACGTCGCGGATGAAGTTCGTGAGCTGGAATGCCGTGCCCAGCGCGGAGGCGTGCGGCACCGCGTCCGGGTCGTCGACGCCGAACACCGGGAGCAGTTCGAGACCGATCACCACGGCGGAGCCGTACATGTAGTCGTACAACTCGGCCATGTCGCGGTAGTGGCTGCGGTGCTCGGGCGTACCGGGCACATCCATCCGCATCGATCGGAGGAACGCCTCGAAATAGGCGATCGGAACATCGTATCGGCGCACCGTCTCGGCGAGAGCACGCAGTACGAGCCCCAGTTCGTCCGGCGGGCCCGGTTCTCCGGCGAGAGCGGCCCGGAACCGGCGCTCTGTGGCGGCGAGCCCGCGCGCGGCCTCGACCGGGTCGTGGACCGCGGTGACGTCGACGAGGTCGTCGACCACTCGCGCGAACCCGTACAGGGCGTGGACCGCGCGTCGCTGCGAGGCCGGGAGCAGCCGCGCCGCGAGGTGGTACGTGCGCCCGTGCTCCGCGGTGAGACGAGCACAGTGTGCGAACGCCGCGTCGAGGTCGTCGAGGCGTGGCCGGGGAGCGTGCGGATCGAACACTCCGGTGATCAGGCCCCGCCGACAGGTGCGGAGCCCGGACCGTCGACCTGTGCGGTGCGGGAGCGCGAACTCAGGCGCAGCGGGTCGCGGGTGGTCAGCGACCGGGCGGCGATGACGGCTGCCACCACCGCGAGCGCCACGTGCGCGATGTTGTACATGCCGATCGAACCGTCGGGATTGAAGACCAGCATGAGCCATGTGGACAGGGCGACCAGGATCATCAGGGTGCGATCCGACATGGCGAAGGCCGCGGCCACCGCGAGCGGCCACGAGTAGTACCAGGGCAGCGCCGCGGGGGACAGCAACGTCACGGCGGTGAGAGCCACGACGATGCCCAGCACGGCGTCGCGTTCGGTGCGGCGGAATCGCCACCATGCCCACACGAGGATCACCACGAGCGCGACCGCACACAGCATGCGGGTGACATCGAGGATCGATCCGAGTCGCCACGGCGTGATCCAGGTGCCCACGTGCGCCACCATGGTGGGGAGCGAGAGCCAGTTGATGATCTTCGAAGATCCGGACAGCGCCGTGAGCCAGCCGATACCCACGCCGGCGAGGAGCGAGGCACCGCCGAAGACCGCCACGAACACCGCGAATCCGGCGGCCGCCGCCTTGAAGAACAACCGCACCGGGGCCGCCGGTTCGCGCCCCTCGGCGAGCGCCCGGTCGCGTTCGTGGATCATCCACACCCAGACCAGGAACGGCAGCGCGATCCCGGCGGTGGCCTTGATCGCCGCACCCGCCGACACCAGGGCGATGCCGCCGACATGACGGCCCTGGAGGACGAGCACGATGCCCGCCGTCATCAGACCGACCATGAGCAGTTCGTTGTGGACGCCACCGACGAGGTGGATGAGCACGAGGGGATTGAGCACCGCGAGCCACAGGGCGATCGCCGGGTTGCCGCCCATGCGGCGTGCGAGGCGGGGCACGGCCCAGGCCATGAGGAACAGGCCCGGCAGCATCGTCACCCGCCACAACCAGGTGCCCGACACGACATTGTCGCCGGTGACGGCCGTGATGCCGGAACCGAGCAGCAGGTGCACCGGACCGTACGGCGTGGTCGTGGTGGTCCATACGTTGCTCACGTTGTCGAGCAGGACGCCGGGGTTGACCACCGGGCCGTCGGTGTAAGGATCGAAACCGGCCCGCAGCATCGCACCCTGCGCCAGATACGAATATGCGTCGCGACTGAACATCGGCGTGGCGACGAGGAGCGGCGCGGTCCAGGCGGGCAGCACGGTCCACAGGTCGCGGAGGCCGACCGTGCCGGCGAGCGTCGCGCGCCCCACGCGGACCCACGCGCCGATCATGATCAGCACGCCCACCCAGAGGATGATCATCGACAGCAGTTGACCGTGACCGAACCGCAGCCACGACAGGAACATCTCTTCGAGAAGCGGGTCCTGCCGCCGGACGCTACCGGCGCCGAAGCTGCCGAACGTCATCAGCACCGAACCGCAGGTCCCGAGGAGGGCTGCGTTGCCGGCGGGGCTCCGCAGAAAGGCTGTGACCCTGCCGGCCGACGTTCTGCCGTCCGGCGCCCGGTTCTTCGAGGCAGGGAGGTCAGAGGGTGGGGACGCTGCCGAATCCGCCGCCGATCGGTCCTGCGGGTCGGCGTCGGGGGCGGCGGGGGACGACATGGGTGTGGGTTCCTCCCCGGAAGCGGTGCCGGCGCGGAGCGCAGGGTCTGGCGAACGATGTTGACGAACAGGTGCTGACGAACGGTGACAGTTTAGTGGAGGCGTGATGTCCCCGGCTCCCTAGTCCGTCGGGTCCGCGGGACCCCGAGCCGTTCGGCGGCCAGCCGTCCCGACATGAGCACAGTGGGGACACCGACTCCGGGAACCGTATCCGACCCCGCGAGCACAACATTCGGGAACCGCGGATCGACATTGCGACGACGGAACGGCCCCGTCTGGCGGAACACGTGCGCCGCGGCGAACGGACTTCCGGCGATCATGCCCCGGGCGTGCCACGTGGCCGGCGTGTCGACGTGGTCGACCCGGAACTCGTTCGCGACGCCGCGGTAGCCGCGCGACTCCAGCACCGCGAGCAGTTCCCGGCGGTACGGGCCGGACAGCGCGGACCAGTCGAACGGCGCGCTGTCGAGATTCGGGCACGGTGCGAGCACAGAGAGCGGTTCGTGTTCTCTGCCGTCACGCTCGAGCAACTGTCCCGGATCGGACAGAGCGGGCCGGGTGATGAGCAGAGACGGATCCGACATCAGCCGTCCACGGCCTCGCCGCCGGGTGATCTCGGCGAACGTGCGTTCCCACGCGCCACCGAAATCGATGACGTGGTGATGCCGGGCGCTCCATGCGCCCGAGACCGCGGTGGGGACGGTGCCGTGCAGCACGACGGCCGACGGTGCGGCGAGCGTCCGGCGACGCCGGCGCGCGGGCAGCAGGCTGTCCACCACGGGCGAGCCCGGCGTGAGCACCACGGCGTCGCATGCGTAACGGTCACCCCCCGCCGTGGATACCGCTGTGACACGCCCCGTGTCGACATCGAGCGCCGTGACCTCGCTGCCGAGGTGCAGGCGCCCGCCCGCACCGACGAACGCTGCGGCCATGGTCCGGGCGATCTGGCGCATCCCACCCTCGACGGTGTACACACCGAGTGTGGTGTCCATGTGCGCGATCGCCCCGTACACCGCGAGTGCCTGCGCGGGAGCGACCCCCGCGTAGAGCGCCTGGAACGTGAAGACCCGCCGCAGCCGCGGGTCGGTGACCCGGCGGCCTACCTGAGTGCCGAGTCGGCCGAACCCGCCGATCCGGAGCAGACGCAGCAGGTCGCGGACGGCGGCCGGAGAGGAGACGAGGTCGAGCGGCGAATCGAAATTCGCGTCCATGAAGCGGTCGTACTCCGCGTCGAAGATGTCCGCGAGCCACGCGCGCAGGCGCAGATACCGCTTCGCTTCCTCGGCTCCGCACACTCGCGTGATCTCGGCGGTCATCGCGTCCGGGTCCGAGTGGACGTCGAGGGTGCTGCCGTCGTCGAACCGGGCGTGATAGGCGGGGGAGAGCCGGCTCGTACGCAGTGGCGGATCCACGGAACCGGCATCGGCACCCACTGCGGCGAGTGCGTCGGCGATCAGTTCCGGCATCGTCAGCACCGTCGCGCCGTTGTCGATCTCGTAACCCGGGCCGGTGTACGTCCCGACGCAGCCCCCGACGGTGTCGGCGCGCTCGAGGACGGTGACCTCTTTCCCGGCGCCACGGAGGTGCAGGGCCGCGGCGAGGCCGGCGAGGCCCGCACCGACCACGACCACCCGGTGGGCTCCGGGCACGACGCGCGTGCCGGTCATCAGGCGGCGCGGCGCGTCGCGGCGACCGCCGACGCACGTAACCGCGCTTTGCCCTCCTCGGTGGCGCCGGACGCGTCGAGAGCCTCGAACGCGCTTTCGGTGAGGGCCGTGATCCGCTGCTCGACCTTGTCGACTGCGCCGAGGTCGACGAGCACGCCGCGGATCTCCTCGACCTGATCGTCCGTGAGGTCGGCGCCGATCGCCTCGCGCAGCGCTCGCGCGACAGCCGGGTCGGTCGCGTCCGCGGACTCGAGCGCAAGTGCGAGCAGTACGGTGCGCTTGCCGGACCGGAGGTCGTCTCCGGACGGCTTACCGGTGACGGCGGGGTCGCCGAAAACTCCCAGTAGGTCGTCGCGAAGCTGGAATGCGAGACCGATGTCGGTGCCGAACCGGCGATAGGCGGCGATCAGGTCGTAGTCGGCGCCGGCGAGCACCGCACCGATGTGCAGCGGGCGCTCGATCGTGTACGCCGCGGTCTTGTACCGGTTCACGCGCGTCGCGGACTCGACCGTCTCGTCCGACGCGACCTCACCGACGATGTCGAGGTACTGGCCACCGAGGACTTCGGTCCGCATCGCCGACCACACCGGCGTCACCCGTGCGAGTTGCTCGGCGGACAATCCCGATTCCCGCAGCATGTCGTCGGCCCAGACGAGAGCGAGGTCGCCGACCAGGATGGCAGCGGCCTCACCGAACTGCTCCGCCGAACCCTGCCACCCGGCGTTGCGGTGCCCGCTCGCGAACTCGACGTGCACGGTCGGAAAGCCCCGGCGGGTGGTCGACGCGTCGATGATGTCGTCGTGGACGAGCGCACCGGCCTGCACCAATTCGAGGGCCGAGCAGGCGCGCAGCACGGCGTCGGCGTCAGGCCCGGCCGGATCGCCGCCGGCGCCGAGCCAGCCGGTCCAGGCGAACGACGGCCGGACCCGCTTTCCGCCGCGTAGCACGAACGACTGGAGTGTCGCGACGGCGTCGCGGTATCCACCGCCGACCGAGTCGACCAGTTCGGCGCGGGTGGCGAAGAACTGCCGCAGGGCGTCCTCGACGAGTCCGGGGAGTGAGGGGGCGGGCACGGGATCGGCTCCGGTGGACAGGACAAACCTCCTGGTCGATGTGCACGGCACCGTCGGACGACCACGGTCCCGGCACCGCGGTCCACCCTATCCGGCCCCCGCAGGGGTCGCCGCGGACCGGACGCGAATGCCCGCGCCTTATGCTGAACGCGTGGAAAACGATCTGGTCAGGGCGACCGAGGACAGCGGAGAGTCCCGCACCCCATCCATCGTGGACCGTCTCGGTGCCACACGGTCCGGCAGGATTCCGTTCTCGGTCGAGTTCTCCCCGCCCCGGGACGCCGACGCCGAGGCGCGACTGTGGCGAGCCGTGCGCGCGTTCGAGCGCCTCGGCCCCGCCTTCGTGTCCATGACGTACGGCGCCGGTGGATCGACCCGGGACCGTACCGTTCGCGTCACCGGCGACCTCGCCGAAGAAACCACGATGCTCCCCGTCGCCCACCTCACCGCGGTGGGGCACAGCGTCGACGAGATCCGCGCGATGGTCGGTGCCTATGCCGACCGCGGCATCACCAACATTCTCGCGCTCCGTGGCGACCCGCCGGGAAATCCGCTCGGCGAATGGGAGAAGCACCCCGACGGTCTCGAGCACGCCGACGAACTCGTGCGACTGGTGCGCGATCTCGGCGACTTCCACGTCGGAGTGGCCTCGTTCCCGGAGGGGCACCACCGCTCGCCGGACCTCGACCACGACACCCGCTACCTCGTACAGAAGTTGCGAGCGGGTGCCGAGTACTCGATCACGCAGATGTTCTTCGATGTCGAGCACTACCTGCGACTGCGCGACCGGGTCGCCGCGTGCGATCCCGAACAGGCGGCCAAGCCGATCATTCCGGAGATCATGCCGATCACCTCGCTGCGCTCGGCGCGCCGGAGCCTCGAGCTGTCGGGTTCGAAGCTGCCCACCGCGCTCGAGGAGCGGTTGGTCCGCGCGGCCGGAGACGGGCCCGAAGAGAATCGCGCCGCTGTGCGCGAGGTGGGCATCGAGGTCGCGACCGAGATGTGCGAGCGGCTGATCGCGGAAGGCGCGCCCTGCCTGCACTTCATCACGCTGAATTTCGCCCGCGCGACCAGCGAGGTGCTCTCGCGGCTCGGGATCGAGGTCCGTTCCTCCGTGCCGGCCGGGCAGCCGGTCTGAGACCCGGCCCGCCCGATCCCCGGGTCACGGCAGCAGGCGGTCCTTCCATACCGCGCGACCCGCGCTGCGGGCCCGCACGGATGCGGCGGTCAGCCACCCGAAGATGACGACGGACACCGGATGCGCGGCGATACCGAGGGCGTCCGCCGCGTCCAGGCGCTCGCCCCGCTCCGTCGATCGCGCGACCGCGCGGGACAACAGTGCCGCGCCGGTGCCGAGCACCCCCCAGCGGCGAGTGTGGCCACGCCCCGCCACCGCGGCGACGCCGGGAACGACGTAGGCGACTGCGTATGCCGTCACGACGGCTGCCGCGCCTGCCGGTGATCCGAACGCCGACCACAACCACCGCGTGTAGCCGCCGGTCAGCGTATGTCGGCCCTCGTACATCCGGCACGACACGAGCGGCCCGCCCGCCGCGACGACGGTGGTGCGCCCGGACCGCCGCAACGTCCGCGCCAGGTCGAGGTCCTCGGTCGGGCTCGCCGCGACCGCGGAATGGCCCCCGATCGCGCGGTAGTCGGCCGTATCGAACGCGAGGAACTGACCACAGGCGACGGCCATCGACGGACGACGGGTGCGATGGGCGACGGCGACCGGCAGTATCGAGAACCAGGACCAGAACAGCAACGGCTGCACCAGACGCTCCGTCACGGTGCCGGCAACCTGGTACGGCCACGGCGACACCAGTGCCGCCGATCGGGACCGGAGAAGTGTGACCGCCGCGGCGATCGCGCCCGGCCGTAGCCGGACATCCGCGTCGATGAAGACCACGACACCGGTCTCGTCCGGGTGGGACTCGGAGAAGGCGCGCTCGCACGCCGCGGCTTTTCCGGTCCAGCCGTCCGGGGGCGGCGTGCTCGATCGCACCACCGTGATCCGCGGATCGCTGTCCGCCGCGCGTCGTGCGATCTCGAAGGTGCCGTCGGAGGAGTCGTCGTCGAGCACGAGCACCCGCAGCCGCGGAACACCGCGCTGTTCCCGGAGGTCGGCGATCACGGATGCGATCCGGGGTGCCTCGTCGCGGGCCGGGACCACCACGGTCACCGATTCGGTGACGGCGGCTCCCTCGCGCAGGCGAGGCAGAGCGAACCGGTTGGCGGCCGCGACGACCGCTCCGTACAGAGCGGCACCGGCGCCCAACGCGACCACTCGGCGGGGGAGGCGGACCCGGCTCAGGATCGGTCCTCGTCGTCGGGCACCGTGGTGCGCCGGCGTACCGGGTCGCGGGTCCACCAGGCGAGTACGCCGACCAGGAGCGCGACACCGAATGTTGCACCCGCCATGATTCCGGCCCATCCGGCCAGGCCCCGGGTGTTCGGGTCGGAGTAGCGCACCTCGGCCCGCAGGGAGCTCACCTCTCCGGCGGGCAGCTTCCACGTCACGATGGAGTCGGATTCACGCGTGCCGTTGGTGGTCGCGACCCGGGCGGGGAAGGCGAGCGTGAACTGCACGTCGGTGCCCAGCGACGGGGCCGATTCGAGGTCGACCCGGCCGTTGAGCGAGACCAGGTCCCCGTTGCGCTGGAGGTTGAGCTGGAACATCCCCGCACCCTGCTCGGACATCGTCATCAGCTGTTGCACATCGCCGAACGTCAGACCGCTGAAGTAGACCTGGCTGCCCACATAGCCGTCCTGCTCGTATTGCTGGACCTGGACCTTGCCCTCCAGCGACGGGGGTGCCACGAGCTGTGGGCCGGCGTCTTCCTCGTCGGCGGGAATGGTCGCGGCGACGATCTGCCCCGACACACGGTCGTCGGACGAGATACCCATCGACGCCTGGACCCGCAGACAACCGGTGAGGAACGGAAGGGCGAGAAGGACGAGGCCCGCGACCGCGAGGGCGCGGCGGACAGACATGGTGGACTGCTGCACGGGGAATATGGTGCCAGGCGCGGTCACGGTCGGCGGGCCATCCGGGTCGTTGCGGCGAGTCGCACCTCGGAGTCGTCCGGTGGCGTGGACACGAGGGACCGCAGTAGCGGAACGCCGAGAATCCCCATGACGACGAGACCGTAGATCGCGGAAAAGCGGAGTTCGGACGCCTGGAGGAACACGCTGTGGGCAAGGGCGGAGCCGAGCCACGTCCACAGGAACAACGCGATCGGGACGGTGTCGTGCCGGGGTGAGAGGCGTCTCGAGCGGGAGTCGAACACCAGAAGGACTGTGGCCATCGCCGCGGCGACCACCACCCAGCCCGCGTAGTTGGTGAGGGGAATGTGCGCGATGCCCGGCAGACCACCGCCGTTGCACCACACCCACTGGCCGTCCGCGACCATCTGGGGATCGAGGTACAGGTCCCAGCCCACCATCCCGACGGTGACCGCGGCGACGCGGCCCGGGGCCGTACGGGTGATGCGCGTGGCGACACACCACACGGGGTAGAGGCCGGCGGTCCAGGCGAGGGGAACCACGAGCGGTACGTCCGCCACGGCCGGACCGATCCGGTCGACCGCGTAGGCATAGCAGCCGTACGGGTAGCCGGTGGCGGTCCCGATCACCTCGGAGGCGAAACCCCCGCCCGCGGAGACCACGAACAGCACCGCGGCCCACCCGAGGCCGCGGCGCGCGGCGGCATGGGTGAGGGACGCTGCGGCGAGCAGGAGTACCACCGCGACCGTGACCCGGTCCCGCGCGGTTCCCTCGGTGAGCGGATAGGCGATCTGGGCGGCCACAGCGCCCGCGGCCAGTGCGACCGGCACGGCCGTCTGCCACGCCGGGACCCTCCGCCCGGTGCCGGCATCGGTCACCGGGAGATCCGGTTCCAGGTCCGCCGCAGTACACCGCCCCGTGCATCCGCGAGCACCGTGCGCGCGGCACTGCGGCCACTGGCGCCGGAGACCCCGCCGCCCGGGTGGGTCGACGCGCCCGTGAGATACATACCGGGAGCGTCGGGCACCCGGTAGCCGGACAGTTCGGGCAGCGGACGCCACAGGAACATCTGGTCGAGCGACATCTCGATGTGCATCACGTTGCCGCCCAGCAGTCCCAGTTCGCTCTCGATCGAGGCGGGAGTCTGCACGTACCGGTGCCGGACACTGTCGGTGAAACCGGGTGCGCGCAATTCCATCTCCGCGAGGATCCGGTCCGTCTCGCTCTCGGCGACCTCGTCCCAGCTGCGTCCACCGCTGAGCCGGTACGGATGCCACTGCGACCACAGGGTCACCTGGTGCTCGCCCACGGGGGCGATCGTGGGGTCGATCGCGGAGAAGCTCATCCCGAGCACGGAGGGGCGCGGCGGCAGTTCGCCCGCCATCGCAGCACCGTGTGCGAGGCGAAGGTGCGCGCGATCGTCGACGAGCAGTTGCAGACCGGTGGTGGTGTCGGCGGGTTCGTCGGCGCCGAGGTAGCGGGGAAGAGCATCGGTGCCGAGTCGGAGCACCATTCCGATGCCCGGTCCCACCCGTACCGCGCGGCGCCAGCGTGTCAGTGTGTCGGGGTCGTAGCCGCCCTGCCCGAGCAGTTCGAGGGTGGTGAGGATGTGGCAGCCGGCGATCACGGTGCGAGCGGTGAAGGTGCTCCCCGACGCGGTGCGCACCGTCCACGTCGACCCGGTCCGGCGGATCTCGGTGACGGCATCGCCACAGGTGACCGATCCGCCGTCCGATTCGAGGCGGGACAGGAGCGCCTGGGTCAAGGCGCCGCTCCCGCCGATCGCGCGGCCCGGTGGAAGCGTGTGCATCAGCGCGGCGAAGCCGACCATGGCGGCGGTGCCGGGTTCGGACATCGGCGGCCCGGACTGTGCGCCGAACCAGGCGAGCGCGGCCTTGAGCGGTTCGTCGTCGAAGTACTCGTCGAGGAGGGTGTCGCCCGTGGTCAGGAAGCGGCGCGACAGTGCGCTGCCGCCGTCCTTCGCGTCGAGACCCCAGAACGACGACAGCAGATGTCGGCCGGTCGGGGGGTTCGCAAACGACTTCATGACGGCGGCGCTGCGCGGTCTCCAGTCGGTCACGAAGCGGCGGTAGGCGTCGGCCTCCCGTTTGCCGGCTGCCTTCTCGATCGACACGCACGTCCGGTCGAGGTCGCGGTGGAACACGATCCCGGGACGGTCGGTGTTCGGAGGCGGCGGCGCGAAGGCCCAGGGATCACAGTCCAGATACCTCAGCCCGTGTGCGGCGAGGTCGAGTTCCTCCACGATGCCGGAGTGCCGCACCATGATGTGCGCCGACGACCCGCGGTCCACCGCGTAGCCGGGAAATCGTTCGACGGTGGACACGGCCCCGCCCGGCACGGTGTCACGTTCGAGCACGTGGACCGACCAGCCCTCCCGGGCCAGATAACACGCCGATACCAGCGCGTTGTGTCCCGAGCCGACGACGAGGGTATCCAGAACTGGCGTCATGAGGGTCCTGTCGAAGCGGGAGGGGCGAGATGTGGTTCGAGCGGAAGCGTGCGGCCGAGGACGGCGAAGGGCCGCGCGTCGCCGGTGAAGACGAATCTACGTACGACGTCCACGAAACCGAAGCTCCGGTACAGCCGCCACGCACGATTGTCCTCGCCCGGGACCTCCGGGGTGGAGAGCAGCACGGTGCGTTCGGTGCGGTCGCGGAGAAGCCGGTACAGCAGGGACCGGCCGAGGCCGAGGCCCTGGATATCGGGTCGCACGTGCAGTTCGGTGAGTTCGAAATAGTCACCGAGGACCGACTCTATGTAGTCCTGCGTCCGGCCCGTGTGCCGCATCCCCGTGCGGACCTGCTGGTTCCACCACTGGTGCGGGTCGCCGCGGTATCCGTAGGCGATGCCGACGAAGGTTCCGGGGTCCTCGGGAAGCGCGACCGCGACGGCCTGCCATCCGGCGCGCCCGGCATGTTCGGACCACATCGGTGCGCGATGCTGCTCCGTCCCGCGCGGGTATCTCATCGCGGCTACGTAGACCGCCAGCAATTGGGGCAGGTGTGCCCGGAACGCCGCGGGGGACAGGTCGACGAAGATCGGTGCGCCGCGAGAGGGCTCGGGACGACGGTCGTTGCCCGTCTCGGCGGGCGGTTCGTTCGATGGGTTCACAGAGGATCGATGCTCGTCTGGGATCGGGGGCCGCCTTCTCTTGACGGGTTGTCGGTGGGTCCGGTTATCATTCAATACGTCGAACGCATGTTCGATACCGGTGATCCGGTGATGTTCGAGGGAAGCGAACATCCCCGGATCACTCCGGGCTACTACCGGAACACCGGTAATACCACCATCGAGACCACGGTGGTGGGTGGCACTACCGGACACCGGTGGTGAGGTCGAGGAGGTGCACGGCATGTCCACCATAGATTTCGGCATACGAGGACCACGCCACGTTCCGGGCGAGTCGTCCCGCGGCGCCGCGCGATGCGCCGGGCATTCGACATCCGCCCGCGCGGCCACGCTGCTCCGCAAGGCGGACGCACTTCTGTCCGCGGCTGCCGGTGCGGACGCCCCTCCCGAGCGCTTCCGGCTCGCCTATCTCGCTGCGCTGCGAGGTGCGGGCGCGGTGGTGGCGGCGGCGGAGCTGCGCGCCCCGGCTCGTCCGCTGCGGCGGCCCGGCACACGCAACGCGTGGGTCCTGATGGCGCGCGCCGACGAGTCGTTCGCGGTTTGGGCGGACTACTTCGCCGATCGCTCCGCCACGCGCACCGCGGTCGAAGCCGGGGTGGCGCGAGCGGTGGATGCCGACGGCGCCGGCGAGTTCTACGACGAGGTGGGCCGCTTCCTCCACGACGTCGAGGACTATCTCGCCAGTGAAGAAGGTGCCGAAATCGCCTCTACGCGGTGACTTTTGTCCCCATCCGGCTCCCATTTTCGTGAGCCGTCCGGGAACTCGGCCACAGAGTTGGTGGTCCCGGGAGAGATGTACTCGTATTATCAACACCAGGCGGCCGTCAAAGTCGGCCCCCCGTCGGATTCACCCAGAATTCGGTGGCCACCGTTTAGTGCCGGGGGAGGTACCGTGCCACTCTCCGAGCACGAGCAGCGCATGCTCGATCAGATCGAGAGCGCGCTCTATGCTGAGGACCCCAAGTTCGCCTCGACCGTCCGCGGGAAGCGGCTGGGGATGGCGTCGAACCGACATCGGCTACAGGCCGGTGTGCTGTTCGTCTTGGGATTGACACTGTTGATCGCTGGAGTCGCGTTGCCGGTCAAGCCCGGTGGGTTCCCGGTCATCAGTTTGCTCGGGTTTCTGGTGATGTTCGCGGCTGGTGTTCTGCTCCTGGTAGGCGGTCGTCGACGATCGAATGCGGGAGACGCACCCACCCGGCCTGCTTCCGGGAGGACCGGCGATACCGGACCTCGGGGCGGAAAGAAGTCCGGCGGAGGGTTCACCCACCGGATGGAGGAGCGCTTCCGAAGGCGCTTCGAACAAGACTGACGCATCACCGCTTCACACGTATTACGGCGCGACCCGACGGGTCGCGCCGTAGTCGTGTCCGGGGAGGTCAGCGGCCTGCGGGCGGCCTGGTGCGGCCGTATCTCCACGACGCCCCACCTTCCGGCTCGGTGTCCTCGACGGTCGTCCGACGTTGTCGCGCCATCAGGGCTTTTGTCCGGCTGCGTGTGATGGAGATCGCACTGGAACGTCGGCGTGTTCGGGGCCGCCGGCCGGGTGACGAAATCGCCCCCACTTTCCGCCACTACGGGTGAGCTGGAACTTTTGCCGCAACACACGCGAAACGGGTGCGGTAATCGGGCTGCGGTGGGGGAAAGTGGGGTACTGTGGGTCGCGGCGGGAAGCAGGCTGAACCCGTCATAGACGAAAGATCCGTCCGACCAAGGCGGGAGGTGCCGAGTGTTCCTCGGTACCTACACGCCGAAGCTGGACGACAAGGGCCGGCTCACGCTGCCGGCCAAATACCGAGACGAGCTGGCGGGAGGGCTGATGATCACCAAGGGGCAGGATCACAGCCTCACCGTGTTCCCTCGGGAAGAGTTCGCTGCCTTGGCGGAGCGCGCTGCGGGTGCTTCTCGCAGCAACCCCCAGGCTCGCGCGTTCCTTCGGAGCCTCGCTTCGGGAACGGACGAGCAGCGTCCGGACGGTCAGGGCCGCATCACGTTGTCCTCGGCGCACCGCAAGTACGCGGGGCTCACCAAGGACTGTGTGGTGATCGGCTCGGTCAAGTATCTGGAGATCTGGGACGCCGAGGCGTGGGACAGCTACTTGGCCGAACACGAAGAGGACTTCTCCGAAGCGAGAGACGAGGCACTGCGCGACATCCTGTGACCGCGACATCTCGTGACGGAGCCACGGCTGCGCGGCGAATGCCGCGAGGTCTCTGCCCGACGCCGGCCCTGACGCACTTCCCCAGCGCCAGGTCCGGACAGGGAAGCCCTGACGCACTTCCCCAGCGTCAGGTCTCCCTCGCTCGGACAGAGACCTCGAGGCATTCGCCGTCGCCGTATCCGGAACCGGTGCGACACCGAGCATCTCGAACGAGTAACCGACAGACCGTATGCGGCCCGAGCAGGATTCCGGAGGAGACATGGTGGACGGCGAGGACGAGTCGACCGCGGACGAGCACGGAGAATTCGGGCATGTCCCCGTCCTTCTCGGCCGGGCCGTCGAGATCCTCGGCCCCGCGATCGAAGCGGTGGGCCCCGGTGGCGAAGGTGCGGTCTACGTCGACGCCACGCTCGGTCTCGGTGGGCACGCCGAGCACTTTCTGAGAACCTATCCGGGTCTTCGCCTCGTCGGACTCGACCGCGACCCGGATGCGCTGTCGATCGCGCAGAACCGGCTTGCTGAGTTCGCCGATCGCACCGACTTCGTGCACACGCGATACGACGGCTTCGCCGACGCGCTCGAGCAGTGCGGCCTCGACAGCGTCGGGTCCGTGCACGCCGTTCTGTTCGACCTCGGAGTCTCGTCGATGCAACTCGACGAGGCGGAACGCGGTTTCGCGTACTCCAAGGACGCTCCCCTCGACATGCGGATGGATCCCACCACGGGCATCACGGCCGCGGACGTGCTCAATACCTACAGTCACGGCGACCTCGCGAGGATCCTCCACACGTACGGGGAGGAACGCTTCGCGGGCAAGATCGCCTCCGACATCGTCCGTACCCGGGAGAAGACCCCGTTCCGCACCAGCGGCGAACTCGTCGAACTGCTCTACCGGGCGATCCCTGCTGCGGCGCGACGTACCGGCGGCCACCCCGCCAAGCGGACGTTCCAGGCGCTACGCGTCGAGGTCAACAGCGAACTCGACTCGCTGCGTGACGCGATTCCCGAGGCTCTCGACGCGTTGGCGGTGGGCGGCAGGATCGTCTTCATGTCGTACCAGTCCCTCGAAGACCGAGTGGTGAAGCAGGAACTCGCTCCTCGCGCGAAATCGCGCAGCCCCGAGGGACTCCCGGTGGAACTGCCGGGGATGGGCCCCGAGCTTCGCATGTTGACCCGTGGCGCCGAACGCGCCTCGGACGACGAGATCGAGATCAACCCACGTTCGGCTCCCGTCCGCCTGCGTGCTGCAGAACGAATCGCCAGGAGGTAACCGATGACCGTACAGGTGGCGTCGTCGCCCCACCGCGGGCCGGCTCGATCCACGGCGGCGCAACGCGCATATCAGCGCCGGAACCAGCGCGCCGCGCAACTCGGTGTGCCTGTGGCGCAGACGCGCGGACGTACCACCGGAGGCGGTCGTGTCCGGACCCGAATCCCGTTCGTGGCTACCATTCTGGCCCTGCTCGGGGTGGGTATGGCCGCGACGCTCCTGCTCACGAGCGGTGCCGCGGAGGACACCTACCACCTGAGTACCGCGCGCGCCCACAACGAGACTTTGATTCAGCAACGAGCAGTGCTGCAGCGCGACGTCGAGGCAGGAAACTCCGCACCGGTACTCGCCGTGGAAGCCGCGAAGCTCGGCATGATCCCCAGTTCGCAGGTGGCGCGGATCGTCGTCGCCGAGGACGGATCCGTCCGCGTCGTGGGAGAAGCCGTCCCTGCGCAGGGCGCTCCTCCGGCTCCGCTCAACCGCGGGCGGGCGAGCACCGAGACACGTGGGCAAGCGCCCCTGTCGGGTAGTGCCGGCGTCGAAAACCCGCGCCCGCTGTCCGAGGTCGGTGAAGAACCGACCCCGCGCCCGAGCGGAACGGACGCGCTGGCCGAGAACGCTGCGCCCCGCCCGGCGAACCCGCAGACCGCCACGCCGGAGCTCCCGAATGCCGGGGCCCCCGGGGTGGAAGCGGAACAATTGGTTCCCGTGAGCGAGATGCCCCGACCCGAGGACGCCGCGCCGCAGGCCGCCGAGGCTCTGGGCGCCGGGCAACCGGCGGAGCCCGAGGACGGGCGCCGGTGACGCGAGGCTCCACCTCTCGCCGTGTACCGCCGGGTCGTGCGACACCGGCAGCACGCGGCGGCGCCCGACGCGCTCGACAGGCTCCGGCCCGTGGCGGCTCCACCGGCTTCGAGTTCCGGAACCGGATCGGGCGCGGGGTCATGTTCTTGGCGTTGGCCGCCGTCGCCGTGCAGTTGCTGGTGGTCCAGGTGTTCCAAGCGCCGACGCTGTCGGCCGAGGCTGCGAGCCAGCGGACCACCCGTCTCGTCGAACCTGCGACCCGGGGGACGATCGGCGACCGCAACGGGAACCCGATCGCCTACACGATGGAAGCGAAAGCGCTGACTTTTCAACCGGTCCGCGTCCGAAAAGAACTGGAAGAAGCACGCGAGAAGGACCCGTCGGCGCCTGCGACCGACGAATACCTCGAGGGCGTCGCCAAGGCCGTGCACAAGGCACTCGGTACGGCGGCACCCGAGAAGGACGTGCTGGAGAAACTCGAAAGCGACGAGAGTTTCGTCTATCTCGCGCGCGGGGTCGACCCGGGTGTCGCAGCCGAGATCGTCGAGGAATACGACATGGTCGGTCTCGAACGGCAGGACATCCGGCTGTATCCGGGCGGTTCCCTCGCCGCGAACATCGTGGGCGCGACGGGCTGGGACGGACACGGTCTCATCGGCCTCGAAGCCTCGATGGATTCGATGCTGGCCGGTACGGACGGTTCGTCGACGTACGACCGGGGTTCCGACGGTGCGGTGATCCCGGGCAGTTGGCGTGACCGGCAACCCGCCGTGAACGGATCGTCCGTCGAACTCACCATCGACAACGACATCCAGTACTACGTCCAGCAGCAGGTGCAACGTGCCCGCGACCTGTCGGGTGCGAAGAACGCGTCGGCCGTCGTCCTGGACGCGCACACCGGCCAGGTGCTCGCGATGTCCAACGACAACACGTTCGACCCGTCGATCGGCGTGGCCAACAACCCGCCCGACGCGGAGCAGGGCAACCTCGCGGTGAGTTCCCCGTTCGAGCCCGGGTCGGTGAACAAGATCATCACTGCTGCCGCGGCCATCGAGGACGGCCTCACCACCCCCGCCGAGGTACTCCAGGTGCCCGGCACCATCACCATGTCCGGTGCCACGGTCAAGGACGCGTGGGACCACGGGGTGGTCCCGTACACCACGACCGGCGTGTTCGGAAAGTCCTCGAACGTGGGCACACTGATGCTCGCGGAGCGGGTCGGTGAGGACCGCTACGCCGAAATGCTGAACCTGTTCGGACTCGGGCAGCGCACCGAGGTGGGCCTGCCGGGCGAATCCGCCGGCCTGGTACCCAGCCGCGAGCAGTGGTCCGGTGGCACCTTCGCGAACCTGCCCATCGGGCAGGGCCTGTCGATGACGTTGTTGCAGATGACGAGCATCTACCAGGCGATTGCGAACGACGGCGAACGCGTACCTCCGCGGATCGTCCGGGCGACGATCGGACCGGACGGGTCCCGGGAGGAGACACCCCGGCCGGACCCGGTGCGTGTCGTGAGCCCGCAGACCGCCGCGACCGTGCGCGACATGTTCCGGTCGGTGGTGCAGGACGACACCGGTAACCAGCGCGGGACGGGCACCGGAGCCGCGATCGAGGGTTACCAGATTTCGGGTAAGACGGGCACCGCCCAGCAGATCGACCAGAACTGCAAGTGCTACTCGAATTCGGACTACTGGATCACCTTCGCCGGTATCGCCCCGGCGGACGATCCTCGGTACGTCGTCGGGATCATGCTCGACGCACCGACGCGCAGTGCCGACGGGTCCGGCGGTCAATCGGCCGCGCCGCTGTTCCGCGACATCGCGTCGTGGTTGCTGCAGCGCACCGGAGTGCCGCTGTCCACCGATCCGGGGAGCAAGTTGATCCTGCAGATCGACTGATCGTCCGACCGCCTGCTGCCCTTGCCCCGGCACGTCGGTAACGTGATACGCCGGAACGAACGCAACCGTTGAGCCCGGCAGCGAGACGCTGCGGCGATAGTGAGAGGAACCTGGTGCCTGTGTCATCGAGTCCGGATCCGACGCCTCCGGAGGAGGGCCGTCGGCCCGAACATCCACCGGTGACGCGGATCGAGGATCTCGCCGCCGCGATCGGCGCCGAGCTGACCGCGGTGGGGAACGAAGCGCCGGCCGGGGACACCTCGGTGACCGGCATCGATCTCCGGGCACAGGGCATCCGACCCGGCGATATCTTCGCGGCCCTGCCCGGTGCACGCGCGCACGGCGCGTCCTTCGCAGCCGAGGCCCTCGACCGGGGTGCCGTCGCCGTCCTCACCGATGCGGAGGGATGCGACCTCGTCGCTGCGGTCGCGTCCGGCCCCGTCGCGGTCCTGGTGCATCCTGATCCTCGTTCGGTACTGGGCGCTGCCTCGGCGACGGTGTACGGACATCCGTCCCGCCGGATGCGCGTCGTCGGCATCACCGGCACCTCCGGCAAGACGACCACCGCCTATCTCGTCGAAGCGGGGCTGTCCGCGGCCGGGCATGTCGCCGGTCTGGTGGGCACCGTCGAGACCCGCATCGACGGCATCCGGATACCCAGCGCCCTGACGACGCCGGAAGCTCCACAACTCCACGCTCTGTTCGCCGTCATGCTCGAACGCGGTGTCGACACCGTGGTGATGGAGGTGTCGAGCCATGCGCTGGCGCTCGGACGCGTCGACGCCACGGACTTCGACGTCGGTGCGTTCACCAATCTGTCGCAGGATCACCTCGACTTCCACAAGGACTTCGAGGATTACTTCGGCGCGAAAGCGCGACTGTTCGCGCACGACTCCCCGGTGCGAGCCGCACGCGCGGTGGTATGCGTGGACGATTCCTGGGGCGAGCGGATGGCCGAGGTCGCCGCGACCGGCCGCGCCGGCGAGGACGCGGTGTGGACGCTCGGCACCGCACCGGGGACCCCGGCCGATTGGACGGTTTCCGACCCGACCACCGACCCCGACGGAGCGCAGGACTTCACGCTGACCGGACCCGCCGGCGACGGGCACCGCATGTCGGTCGCTCTGCCCGGGCGGTACAACGTTACCAACGCCGCCCTGGCGGCGGCGATCTGCGCTGCCGTGGGCGCCGACCTCGACGCCGCGATCCGCGGCATCGCCACCGTCTCGGTTCCCGGACGGGTCGAACGTGTCGAGCGAGGACAGGACTTTCTCGCGATCGTGGACTACGCCCACAAACCCGCGGCTCTCTCGGCGGTGGTGGACACTCTGCGCGGCAGCGCCACCGGCCGGATCGCGGTCGTCGTCGGGGCCGGAGGAGACCGCGACCGCGGTAAGCGACCGCTCATGGGCGAGGTCGCCGCTCGCGGAGCCGATCTGCTCATCGTCACCGACGACAACCCCCGCAGCGAGAACGCCGCCGCGATCCGCGCGGCGGTGCTCGACGGGGCATGGGCCGTCCCCGGCACCGAACGCGGTGACATCCTCGAGATCGGCGACCGTGCGGCCGCCATCGATGCCGCCGTGCAGTGGGCCCGCCCGGGGGATGTCGTCCTCGTCGCCGGTAAAGGCCACGAGACCGGTCAGGAAATAGACGGCACGAAGCATCCTTTCGACGACCGAGAGGTGCTGGCCGCGTCCATCGACCGCCGCAGCACCTCCGGGTACGACGGTCACATCCCGCCCGCTGTGGGCGGTCCGCATCACGGAGGCACTGCATGATCCCGATGACACTCGAACGCATCGCGGAGGTGGTCGGGGGAACGCTCTACGACACCGATGATCCGTCCGCCGAGGTGACCGGCACGGTGGAGTTCGATTCCCGGAAGATCGGCCCCGGGGGCCTGTTCCTCGCGCTGCCCGGCGCCCGGTCGGACGGCCACGACCACGCGGCCGCAGCGATCGAGGCTGGGGCGGTCGCGGTGCTTGCGGCGCGACCGGTCGGTGTTCCCGCGATCGTGGTGCCGGCGCTCGCCCCCACCGACACCAACGCGCTCGCCCTCGAGCACGACGCCGACGGTTCGGGCGCTGCGGTCCTCGCGGCGCTGGCCGCTCTGGCACGGTCGGTCGTCGACGCCCTCACCGCACGCGGGCTGACGGTCGTCGGCGTCACCGGATCTGCCGGCAAGACGTCGACCAAGGATCTGCTCGCGGCGGTGCTCTCACCCCTCGGCCCGGTGATCGCGCCGCCCGGATCGTTCAACAATGAACTGGGTCATCCGTGGACGGCGTTGCGCGCCACCGAGGACACCCGGTTCCTCGTGCTGGAGATGTCCGCGCGTGGTCGCGGGCACATCGCGACACTCGCCGCCATCGCACCGCCGAAGATCGGCGTGGTGCTCAACGTCGGCACCGCGCACCTCGGCGAGTTCGGGTCGCAGGAAGTCATCGCCCAAACTAAGGGCGAACTGGTCGAGGCACTGCCCGACGCCTCGGAGGGTGGCGTCGCGGTGCTCAACGCAGACGATCTCCTCGTGGCGCAGATGGCAGCGCGGACAACGGCACGCGTGGTGTGGGTCGGCAGCGGAGACACTGCTCATATCCGCGCCGAGGACGTGCGCCTCGACGACGAGGCGCGGGCGTCGTTCACCGCCGTCTTCCGCGAGGACGCGGGGGAGCGCCGCGTACCGGTGACCCTCGCGGTGCACGGTGAGCACCAGGTCTCCAACGCCCTGTCGGCCCTCGCCGTCGCGGTCGAGTGCGGTGCGACCCCCGAGCAGGCCGCCGGCGCTCTCGCCGCCGCATCGCCCGTATCGGCGCACCGTATGGCGGTGCGCACGCGCGCCGACGGCGTCACGATCATCGACGACGCCTACAACGCCAACCCGGATTCGATGCGGGCGGGTATCAAAGCACTGGTGACGATGGCGCGAGCCGGAAACACCCGTCGCCGCACCTTCGCGGTGCTCGGCGAGATGGCAGAACTCGGCGACGACTCCGTCGTCCAGCACGACGCGATCGGCCGCCTCGCGGTCCGGCTCGACGTCAGCCGCGTCATCGCGGTCGGACCCACGAGACAGGTCCGTGGCCTCTACCAGGGCGCTGTGATGGAAGGATCCTGGGGCGAGGAAGCCTGCCATGTGCCCGACGCGGACGCGGCGATCGCTCTTCTCCGTGAAGAACTGGAGCCGGGCGACATCGTTCTCGTCAAGGCGTCACAATCGGTCGGACTGTGGGCGGTGGCCGATGCCCTGCTCGGCGACCCCGCCGACAACACCGCTGCTACGGGGACGGAGGACGCCCGGTGAGACAGATTCTCTTTGCCGCAGGTATCGCACTTGCGGTGTCGATCCTGCTCACCCCGGTCCTCATCAAAGCCTTCTCCCGGCAGGGCTTCGGCCAGGAGATCCGGGTGGAGGGCCCGCAGAGCCATCAGGCCAAGCGCGGCACGCCCACGATGGGCGGCGTCGCGATTCTCGCCGGCCTGTGGGCCGGATACTGGGGGTCGCACCTGATCGGCCTGGGCTACGACGCTCAGGGACCCACGGCGTCGGGCCTGCTCGTCCTCGGCCTGACCACCGCATTGGGCGGCGTCGGTTTCCTCGACGACTTCATCAAGATCCGCAAGCAGCGCAACCTGGGTCTGAACAAGACGGCCAAGCTCGTCGGCCAGCTGGTCGCAGCCGTGGCCTTCGGCATCCTCGCGCTGCAGTTCCGCAACAGTGACGGACTGACGCCCGCCAGCACCGACCTGTCGTACGTGCGCGACATCGCCACGGTGTCGATGGGTTCGATCGTGTTCATCCTCTTCGTCTATCTGCTGGTCAGCGCGTGGTCGAACGCGGTGAACCTCACGGACGGGCTCGACGGGCTCGCCGCGGGATCGATGGCGCTCGTGCTCGGTGCGTACGTGATCATCACGTTCTGGCAGTACCGCAACGCGTGCGTGGTCGAACCGACCGCCGGGTGTTACGACGTCCGCGACCCGCTCGACCTCGCGCTGCTGTGCGCGGCCGCAGCGGCCGCGTGCATCGGCTTCCTGTGGTGGAACGCCGCTCCCGCGAAGATCTTCATGGGCGACACCGGTTCGCTCGCCCTCGGCGGGATGCTCGCCGGTCTGTCGGTCACCACCCGTACCGAACTGCTCATGGTCGTCATCGGCGCGCTGTTCGTCGCCGAAGCCGCATCGGTGGTCATCCAGGTGGCGGTGTTCCGCTCCAGCCGACGGCGCGTGTTCCGCATGGCGCCGTTCCACCACCACTTCGAACTCGGCGGATGGGCGGAAACCACGGTCATCATCCGGTTCTGGTTGCTCGCCGCCATCGCCTCGGCGATCGGCCTCGCCCTGTTCTACAGCGAGTACCTCGCGGCGATCGGGGACTGACGCCATGACCTACGATCTCGAGCGACTGCGCGGAGCCCGCGTCCTCGTCGCGGGTGCCGGGGTGTCGGGCCGGGCGACGATCGCGCCGCTGTCCCATCTCGGCGCCCACGTCACCGTCACGGACCGCAACGCCGATGCGCTGGCACGGTGCGCCGAACTGGGAGCCGACACGGTCGAGCTGGACCGCCTGCTCGAAGACAACTCGTCGCTGCGTGATTTCGCCGTGGTCGTCACGAGCCCCGGTTTTCCGCCGAGCGCACCGCTGTTGTCGCGGGCGGCCGGTGCCGCCCTTCCCATCTGGGGCGATATCGAGTTGTCGTGGCGCATCGACCGGGCGGAGATCTACGGTCCTGCCCGCAGGTGGCTGGTGGTGACGGGCACCAACGGCAAGACCACCACGACGACGATGCTGCACGCGATCCTCGAGGCTGCCGGGATCCCCAGCGCGGCCTGCGGCAACATCGGTCTGCCGGTGCTCGACGTGCTTCGCCGCAGTGAGCCCCGCGCGGATGTGCTGGCTGTCGAACTGTCGTCGTTCCAGCTGCATTGGGCTCCGTCGGTGCGGCCCGACGCCGGCGTGATCCTCAACATCGCCGAAGACCATCTCGACTGGCACGGCGGCATCGAGAACTACATCGAGGCGAAGCTTCGCGCGCTGACCGGGACCGTCGGGGTGCTCGGACTCGACGACCCCATCGCAGGGTCGCTGCGCGACCGATCGCGCGCCGTCTTCACCGTCGGATTCACGCTCGGCTATCCCGATGCCGGCGAACTCGGGATCAGCGGCGACGTTCTCGTCGACCGCGCATTCGCGGACTCCGCGGTGCTCGCGTCCGTCGACGACGTCACACCGCCGGGGCCCGCGGGCCTGTCCGATGCGCTGGCGGCAGCGGCGCTCGCCCGTGCCATCGACGTCCCGGAATCGGCCGTGCACGACGGACTGCTGCGGCACCGGGTCGGGCCGCATCGCGCCGCACCCGTCGGGGTCGTCGACCAGGTCCACTACATCGACGACTCGAAGGCCACCAACCCGCACGCCGCGCGCAGTTCACTTCTCGCCCACGATCGCGTGGTGTGGATCGCTGGAGGCCTCCTCAAAGGCGCCCGCGTCGACGATCTCGTGGTCGAAGTGGCACCGCGGCTCTCCGCGGTGGTGCTGCTCGGACGTGACGCCGGGGAGATTGCCGACGCACTCACGCGACACGCACCCGAGGTCCCCGTGGTGCTGGTGGACACGCGCGACGATGGTGCGATGACCAGTGAGCTCGCCGGAGAGGCGCGTGGGCAGGCCGGACCGAGACGAGTCGCCGTGCCCGGCGCCGACGCCCCCACGGCGATGCGTGTCGCCGTGCAGGAGGCCGCCGCGCTCGCCCGGCCCGGTGAGGCGGTGTTGCTGGCACCGGCCGCCGCGTCGCTCGACATGTTCGCCGACTACGCGCAACGCGGTCGCAGTTTCGTCGCCGCTGTGGAAGAACTCCGCCGGGGCGGGACCGAGCGGTGATCTCGAAGCCAGGCCGAGCGTCCCGACGTCCGGCCGTGGAGGCCCGTGGCGGGCGGCTCGGCGCGTGGATGGCCCGGCCACTCGCATCGTTCCACCTCGTGGTGACGATCGCCGTGCTGCTCACCGTGCTCGGCCTGGTGATGGTGCTGTCGTCGTCCAGCGTCGGGGCCGTGGTGTCGGTGGGGTCCGCCTACGGGCTGTTCACCTCCCAGCTGGTCTTCGCCGCGATCGGCATGGTCATCTTCTATATCGCGTTGCAGATACCGGTCCGGTTGCTGCGCAAGTACTCGTTCGTCGCATTCGCAGCGTCGGTCGCCGCGCTCGTCCTGGTGCTCATCCCCGGCATCGGCACCCTCTCGCAGGGCACACGAGGCTGGTTCGTCGTCTTCGGAGTGTCCCTGCAGCCGTCCGAGGTCGCCAAGATCACGCTCGCATTGTGGGGCGCCCACCTGCTGGCATCGCGACGCGCAGAGAACTCCACGCTCAAGGAGATGCTCGTCCCGCTCCTCCCCGCCGCGCTGGTCGTGACGGGGCTGATCGTGTTGCAGCCCGACCTCGGTACCACGGTGTCGCTGGTCATCATCGTGCTGGCGCTGCTGTGGTTCGCCGGGTTGCCGCTCAAGGTGTACCTCGGGATGCTCGGGACCGCGGTCGCGCTCGCGGCGATCCTCGCGGTCACCGCCGGTTACCGCTCACAGCGCGTGCGCGCCTTCTTCAATCCGGGCGACGACCCCCAGGGCATCGGATATCAGGCACGCCAGGCCAAGTTCTCGCTGGCGGACGGGGGGCTGTGGGGCCGCGGCCTCGGCCAGAGCCGCGCGAAGTGGAGCTACCTTCCGAACGCGCACAACGACTTCATCTTCGCGATCATCGGCGAAGAACTCGGTTTTCTCGGCGGCGCCGCGGTCATCGGCCTGTTCGGCCTGTTCGCCTTCGTCGGTCTCCGCATCGCGATGCGGTCGGTCGACCCGTTCCTGCGTCTGTTCACCGCCACGGCGACCACCTGGATCATCGGCCAGGCCTTCATCAACATCGGCTACGTCGTCGGTGTGCTCCCCGTGACGGGTCTCCAGTTGCCGCTGGTGTCCGCCGGTGGCACCTCGACCGCGACGACACTTCTCATGTTCGGGCTGATCGCCAATGCTGCCCGCCACGAACCGGAGGCCATCGCCGCACTCCAGGCGGGCCAGGACGGCCGGTTCGCGCGGCTGATCCGGTTGCGGCAACCGGAACCGTACCTGCCGCCCCGGGGCGGAACGCGTACCGTCACAGCACGGGCAGCCCAGCGCCGTGGAGACCCGCGGGCCGCCGGCCGCGACGACCGTGGCCGTTCTGCCGGTGCCGGTACCCGGACGCGCCGCGCGCCCGCCCGGGTGGACGGCGCACCCACGCGCAGAGCCGAACCCGCACGGGAATCGGCCCGTGCCGCCCGTCAGAAGACCGCCCGCACCACACGCGGTGCGAATGGACGAACCGGAGAGCGAGGGAATCGTAGGTGAGTGGGGAGAAGTCTGCCCTGTCCGTGGTGGTGGCCGGAGGTGGGACCGCCGGCCACATCGAACCGGCACTCGCCGTGGCCGATGCCGTCCGGGAACTCGTGCCCGATGCGAGGATCACCGCGCTCGGCACCGCGCGCGGATTGGAGACGACGCTCGTGCCGCGGCGCGGGTATCCCCTCGAGCTGATCCCGCCGGTGCCCCTGCCCCGCAAGCCGACCCTCGACCTGGCGAAGCTGCCCGCCCGTGTGGTGGCCTCGGTGCGCCGCACCCGCGAAATCCTCGACGAGGTCGATGCCGACATCGTCGTCGGGTTCGGTGGATACGTCGCGTTGCCCGCCTATCTCGCCGCCGGCGCCGGACCGCTCCGGAGGCGGCGGCGCATCCCCGTGATCGTGCACGAGGCCAACGCGAGCGCCGGTATTGCGAATCGGATCGGCGCGCTGCGCGCCGAACGGGTACTCGCGGCAGTGCCGGGATCGGGGATCCTCCGCCGCGGTGACGCGCAGATCGTCGGTATTCCGGTGCGCTCGTCCATCACCCGTCTCGACCGTCGTGCGCTGCGGGCTGAGGCGCGCCGCCACTTCGGGCTGCCCGACGACGTGCCGGTACTGCTCGTCTTCGGCGGATCCCAGGGCGCACGCTCGATCAACGAGGCAGTCGTCGGGGCATCCGGCGCGCTGGCCGAGGCGGGGATCGCCGTGCTGCATGCGCACGGTCCGAAGAACACCGTGAGCGTTCCTTCCCATCCCGGCCATGCGACCGCGCCGTACGTCGCGGTGCCGTACCTCGAGCGCATGGACCTCGCCTACTCGGCGGCCGACGCCGTCGTGTGCCGTTCGGGTGCGATGACCGTCGCGGAGGTGTCGGCCGTGGGACTGCCCGCGGTATACGTGCCGCTTCCACACGGAAACGGGGAACAGGCACTCAACGCCCGTCCCGTCGCCGCCGCCGGGGGTGCGATGATTGTCGCGGACGGCGATCTGACGCCCGAGTACATCGCCGGCACTGTGGTCCCGCTCCTGCGCGACCGGCAGCGAATCGACGAGATGGGCCGGCGTGCGGGCGCGGCCGGACACCGCAGTGCCGCCGACGAAGTGGCACGAATCGTGCTGGACGTGGCCGGTACGGAACCGAACAGGAGCGAACGATGAGTGCGCAGTTGCCCGCAGAACTCCAGCGGGTGCACATGGTCGGGATCGGCGGCGCCGGAATGTCCGGTATCGCACGCATCCTCCTGGCTCGCGGCGGACAGGTATCCGGGTCGGATGCGAAGGAGAGCCGCGGCGTGCTCGCACTGCGAGCGCGCGGCGCCCAGGTTCGCATCGGGCACGACGCCGGTGCCCTCGACCTGCTCGAGGGCGGTCCGACCGCGGTGGTGACCACGTTCGCCGCGATCCCACAGAACAATCCCGAACTGGTCGCGGCACGGCAGCGCGGTATCCCGATCCTGCTGCGGCCTACGGTCCTCGCATCGTTGATGCGCGGGCACCGGACCTTCCTCGTCTCCGGTACGCACGGCAAGACCTCGACCACGTCGATGCTGGTGGTCGCGCTGCAGCACTGCGGGTTCGACCCGTCCTTCGCGGTCGGCGGTGAACTCAACGAATCCGGCACCAACGCCCATCACGGCAGTGGGGACGTCTTCGTCGCCGAGGCCGACGAGAGCGACGGCTCGCTCCTGCAGTACGACCCCGACACCATCATCGTCACGAACATCGAGCCCGACCATCTGGACTACTTCGGCACTCCCGAGGCCTACACCCGCGTGTTCGACGACTTCGTCGCGCGCCTGCCCGAAGGTGGGCTGCTCGTGGTGTGTCTCGACGACCCGGGTTCGGCCGCGCTCGCCGAGCGTGTCGTCGCGTCGGGCCGCCGCGACCTGCGGATCCTCGGGTACGGCACGTCCGATGTCATCGGCACGGATCCCGAATACCGTGGCGTGCCTGTGGGCGTGCGACTGCTGGACTGGGAAGCCAAGGACATCGGCGGTGTCGCCGAGTTCCATCTCACCGGTGAAGAGGGTCCGCGCACGGTGCGCCTGTCGGTGCCCGGCCGGCACATGGCGCTCAACGCTCTCGCGGCGTTGCTCGGGGCACTCGACGCCGGTGCCCAGGTCGACGAAGCGATCGAGGGTCTCGCGGGATTCGGTGGGGTACACCGCCGTTTCCAGTACACCGGCCGCGAACACGGCGTGCGGGTGTTCGACGACTACGCGCACCATCCCACCGAGGTCCGGGCCGTTCTGGCCGCAGCCGCCGAACTGGTCGCGGGGGAACCGCTGCGGTACACCGAATCCGGGACGGAACGTCCCCGGGTGATCGTGGTGTTCCAGCCCCATCTGTATTCGCGGACAGAGACGTTCGCCACCGAGTTCGGTGCCGCGCTCGATCTCGCGGACGAGGTGGTCGTCCTCGACGTGTACGGAGCCCGTGAGGAACCGATTCCGGGGGTGAGCGGCGCACTGGTCGCGCGGGCGGTGACCAAACCGGTGCACTATCAACCGGATCTGTCCGCGGTGCCCCGTCAGGTGGCGAACCTCAGCCGACCCGGTGACATCGTGATCACCATGGGCGCGGGCGATGTCACGATGCTCGGCCGGCAGATTCTCGACGCCCTGCACAGCCGGCCCAGCCGGTTCCGGTCCACCGCTTCCGGACCGGAGTCGGCAGGCTCGTGACGCCCTCCTCCACCCGAACGCGGGATCGACGCGACCGCAACACCGCCCGGCGCCCGTCGGGTCGTTCCGTGCGGGTGCGAACGGTGTTCCTCGGCGCCGGTGTCGTGGTGGCATTGCTCGCCGCGATCGCCGTCGCCTGGTTCTCGCCGCTGTTGTCGGTGCGCACCATCGACGTCGAAGGAATCGGCGTCGTGACACGGGAAGAGGTGCTCGACGCGCTCGCGGTCGCAGAAGGCACACCGCTGCTCCAGGTCGATACCGCCGCGGCAGCGCAGCGCGTCGCGACTCTCCCGCGTGCGGCGTCCGTCCGGGTGCAGCGTGAGTACCCGTCGTCGGTGCGGGTGACAGTCACCGAGCGTCAAGCGGTCCTGTATTTCGAGGCGTCCGACGGCACCCACTCGGTCGACGCCGAGGGCGTCGATTTCGCGGTCGAACCACCGCCGCTCCTGACTCCCCGTCTCGTCACCGCGACACCGGGCACCGGCGATCCCGCGACGGTGGCCGCGGTGCGCGTGCTCGACGTGCTGCCACCGGAACTCGGTGTGCAGGTCGACGCCGTGGAAGCCCGCTCGGAGACGGATATCTCGCTCGTTCTGGCGGACGGCCGGGTGGTGGTGTGGGGGAGTGTGGAAAGATCGGAACGCAAGGCAGCGGTGATTCTTCCGTTGCTCACCCAGCCAGGTCAGCAGTTCGATGTCGCCAGCCCGGACCTCCCGACGGTCCGCTGAGGAGATCGCCGCGAAATTCGTGCGCTCTCTCCGGCGAGTCCACTAGCAAATCCCCGTTGTGGTGCCATAGCGTTTCGAACCAGTCGCGCACTTGACATCACCTTCAAGCTATGGTTGAGGGTTTTCACGGTGGCGGCGACATCGATTGATCGAAGCGTGACCCGAAAACCCAGGAAGGCGAGAGCCCATGACGCCCCCGCACAACTACCTCGCCGTAATCAAGGTCGTCGGTATCGGCGGTGGCGGCGTGAACGCGGTCAACCGCATGATCGAGCAGGGACTCAAAGGAGTCGAGTTCATTGCCGTCAACACCGACGCGCAGGCTCTGCTGATGTCCGACGCCGACGTCAAACTCGACGTCGGCCGTGAACTGACCCGCGGACTCGGCGCCGGCGCCGACCCCGAGGTGGGCCGCAAGGCCGCCGAGGACCACAAGGACGAGATCGAAGAGGTGCTCAAGGGCGCCGACATGGTCTTCGTGACTGCCGGCGAGGGCGGCGGAACCGGCACCGGTGGCGCACCCGTCGTCGCGAGCATCGCCCGCAAACTCGGCGCCCTCACCGTCGGCGTCGTCACGCGTCCGTTCTCGTTCGAAGGCAAGCGGCGCGGGAGCCAGGCAGACAACGGCATCCAGTCGCTGCGCGAATCCTGCGACACGCTCATCGTGATCCCCAACGACCGGCTGCTCCAGCTCGGGGACGCCGCGGTGAGCCTCATGGACGCCTTCCGTTCCGCCGACGAGGTGCTCCTCAACGGCGTTCAGGGCATCACCGACCTCATCACCACCCCGGGTCTGATCAACGTCGACTTCGCCGACGTGAAGGGCGTGATGTCCGGCGCGGGATCCGCACTCATGGGTATCGGCTCGTCGCGGGGTGAGGGTCGCGCGATCAAGGCCGCCGAGGCCGCGATCAATTCGCCGCTGCTCGAAGCGTCGATGGAAGGCGCACGGGGCGTGCTGCTCTCCATCGCCGGCGGTTCGGATCTCGGCCTTTTCGAGATCAACGAAGCGGCATCGCTCGTGCAGGAAGCCGCGCACATCGACGCCAACATCATCTTCGGCACGGTCATCGACGACTCGCTCGGAGACGAGGTGCGGGTCACCGTAATCGCCGCCGGCTTCGATGCCGGCACTCCCGCCCGCCGACCGGTGGAATCCGCTCAGCCGGCACAGACCACCACCCGCTCCGCGGGCATCGGGGCCGGTCGGGCCGGTGAACTCGGCCGTTCCGAGCGTGAGAACGCGGACGCGGTCTCGTCCCGGGAACCCGCTTCCACGCCGGTGGGCGGCGGTCTTCCGCCGACGACCGGTGGCGCTCAGCCGCGTCCCGTCGACGACGAGGACGACGGCGACGACGTGGACGTGCCGATCTTCATGCGCCGTTGACCGATTCGCACACCGGGTTGCGTTCTCGCCGGGTCGTGACCACACGAGCCGGCGGGATCTCGGCCCCGCCCTACGACAGTTTCAACCTCGCCGGCCATGTCGGCGACGATCCCGCGGCTGTGGCCGCCAATCGTCGCCGGCTGGCATCGGTGATCGGCTTGCCCGAAGAACGCTTCGTCTGGATGGAGCAGATCCACAGCCGGAACGTGACGGTGGTGGACGGCCCGGTGCAGGGGGAGGTTCCCGCAACCGACGCCCTCGTGACACGGGCGACGGATCTTGCCCTCGTTGCCCTCAGCGCCGACTGTGTGTCGATTCTGCTGTCGGACGACGAGGCGGGGGTCATCGCGGCGGTGCACGCGGGGCGTGTCGGTGCCCGGATCGGGATCCTCCCGCGCGTACTCGACGTGATGCGCGATCTCGGCGCACGACCGGAACGCATTGCCGCGCTGCTCGGTCCGGCCGCCAGTGGGGCCAACTACGAGGTTCCGGCCGCGATGCGTGACGACGTGGAGGCGCATCTCCCCGGCAGCGCCACCCGAACAGCCCGTGGCACACCCGGTCTCGACCTCCGCGCGGGACTGAGGAGGCAACTCCTCGACCACGGTGTCACCTCGGTCGCCGAGGACCCGCGGTGCACGATCGAGGATCCGATGTTGTTCAGCCACCGGCGCAGTGCGCCCACCGGCCGGTTCGCCTCGGTGATCTGGCTCGAGGACACCACCGCGGGCGGTGCGAAGGAGGACCCGGCGTGAACTCGGCCGAACAATCCCCGCAGGATCGCCGCGTGGAGCTTTCCGGCCGATTGCAGGCGGTGCGAGAGCGTCTCGCTGCTGCAGCCCGCGCGGCAGGACGCGATCCGTCGGAGGTCTCACTGTTGGTGGTGACCAAATATTTTCCCGTCACCGATGCGGTTTTGCTCCACGAACTGGGTTGCCGCGCTTTCGGGGAGTCCCGGGAGCAGGAGGCGGCGGCGAAGATCGCGCAGTTCCGCGAGAGGGTGCCGGACGAGGTCGAGTGGCACATGATCGGCCGACTCCAACGGAACAAGGCGCGTGCCGTCGCACGCTGGGCGCACACGGTCCATTCGGTCGACAGTCTTCGGCTCGCCGGCGCTCTCGCCAAAGGTGCTGCCGCCGCGCAAGATTCAGGGGAACGCTCCACGCCGGTCCGGGTGCTGCTCCAGATCAGCCTCGACGGCGACCGCGAGCGCGGTGGGGTGGTCGCCGACGAACTGGACTCCCTTGCCGATGCCGTCGCCGATTCCGGTGAGCTCGAACTCGGGGGAGTGATGGGTGTCCCGCCACTCGGGTGGGAACCGGACGCGGCCTTCGAACGCCTGGCGGAACTGCACGCGCGGTTGCTCCAGCGATATCCCGGCGCGACGGAGCTGTCGGCGGGCATGTCGGGTGATCTTGAACACGCGGTGCGATGGGGATCCACTTGTGTGCGTGTCGGAACGGCTGTGCTGGGTATACGGCCATTAGCCTGATGGGAACCGCCACGTGAGGGAAGGGCGATCGATGAGCACGCTCCACAAGTTCAAGGCCTACTTCGGAATGGTGCCGCTCGAGGATTACGAGGACGATTACCTCGATGATCCGTCGAGTGCGCGCCGTGAGCGGGATCGCGACTACGGCGAACCGCCGTACTCCTCGTACGCCCCGTCGCACCGCGACGAGTACCCGCCCGTCCGGCGTGACGACAGCGTCCGTGAATTCGCGGACGACGACTTCGATCGCTACGAACCGCCGGCCCGGGCTCCCCGGGTCGAGCCGATCACGGCGCGGGCACCCCGATCCGTAGCGCCGGCACGTGTGCCGGCCCGTTCGGCGCTCGGCGCCGAAGCTCGACTCGACCGCGTGGAACCCCGCCGCGGCGCTCTGTTCGACGAAGGTGGACCGTTGTCGAAGATCACCACCCTGCGACCCCGGGATTACGGGGAGGCACGCACCATCGGCGAGCGGTTCCGCGATGGCACGCCGGTGATCATGGATCTGGTGGAGATGAGCAACGCCGACGCCAAGCGACTCGTCGACTTCGCGGCCGGCCTCGCCTTCGCCTTGCGGGGTTCTTTCGACAAGGTCGCGACGAAAGTGTTCCTTCTCTCGCCCGCAGATATCGACGTCTCCGCCGAAGAACGCAAGCGCATCGCGGAGACCGGCTTCTACAACCAGCAGTAACCGACGCGCGCCGTCACCCTCACGGCTCGCGAACACGCCCGGCCATGATGCAGATCACTGCAGGCCGGGCGTTTCGGTTTGGCTAGCTTGTGTTCGTCGGGCATTGTGGAAACGTGGCCGTATTCGAGGTGCTCTGGTTCCTGCTCTTCATCTTCTGGCTTCTGCTGATCGGGCGGATCATCGTCGAGTTCATCAGGACTTTCGCTCGGGACTGGAAGCCCTCGGGTTTCGTCGTGGTGGTGCTCGAGGCAATCTTCACCGTCACCGATCCGCCGGTGAAGTTGTTGCGGCGGTTGATTCCGCCGCTCAATCTCGGCGGTGTCCGGCTCGACCTTTCGATCATGGTCCTGCTGTTCATCGTGTACTTCCTCATGGCGTTCCTGCCGCGTGGCGGGGTTGTATGACGCGCCGTCCCGGCGCGGCCACGAGGCTCGTGACGACCGCGATGTGCCAGAATGGGAAGCCGGATACAGTGAGTTTTGATACGCGTGACGCACTGTCGATAACACCGAACGCCTGCTTGACCGCTTATTTGACGCGTGAAGGGACCCTTCCATGCCGCTGACACCAGCTGATGTGCACAATGTCGCGTTCAGCAAGCCCCCTATCGGGAAGCGCGGATACAACGAGGACGAGGTCGACGCATTCCTCGATCTCGTCGAGCAGGAATTGACCTCCCTGATCGAGGAGAACGCCGACCTCCGTCAGCGCGTGGCCGAACTCGACCAGGAACTGGCCGAGGCCAAGAAGGCCCCGCGCTCGGCCTCCTCCGCTCCGGCAGCCCAGGCCAAGCCCGAGCCGGCACGGGTGGTCGAGACTGCGAAGCCGGAACCCGCACCGACGCCGGCGCCCGTGGCGGCTGCCGCGCCGACGAGCGGTGACGCCAGCATGCAGGCCGCCAAGGTGCTCGGACTTGCCCAGGAGATGGCCGACCGGCTCACCGGCGACGCCAAGACCGAGGCCGAAGAGCTCGTACGCAACGCGCGGACGAACTCGGAGCAGCTCGTCTCCGACGCGCGGACGCGCAGCGAAGCGATGATTGCCGACGCACGCCAGAAGTCCGACGCGATGCTGTCGGATGCGCGTACCCGGTCCGAGACGCAACTGCGTCAGGCCAAGGAGAAGGCCGATGCCCTCCAGGCCGACGCGGAGAAGAAGCACACCGAGATCATGGCGACGATCAACCAGCAGCGTTCGGTGCTGGAAGGACGAATCGAGCAGCTCAAGACGTTCGAGCGCGAGTACCGCGTCCGCCTGAAGTCGTACCTCGAATCGCAGCTCGAGGAACTCGAGCAGCGTGGCTCCGCGGTGCCCGTCGACGGCGGCCAGGATGCGTTCAATCAGTCCAATTCCTCGTCCTTCGGTTCCACGTCCTTCGCGAAGGGCACCAACTGACCGAGCTCTACGGTCGCTGTTGCCCCGCGGTTGAGGAGGAGCGTCGTGCTGGTCGTGACGCTGGTGCTCGCAGCAATCGGATTCGGTCTTCTCGTCATTGCGCTGATGACCGGTTCGGTGGTGTGGGCGTGGGGTTGCATCGCGGTGTGCGTGGTGGGGGCGGTGCTCCTGCTGGTCAGCGCACTCGGCGCGCGTAACGCGTCGGCAGGCGATCGCGCCGCCCGAACGGGCCGCTCGTCGTCTCGCACGCCGAAGAAGGCCCCGGAAGACCAGGGTTCCTCGGACGAGTGATCGCTCCCTACAATGGGAAGCGCACAATCGTCGAAGATGAGCAGTACCCCCGCCCAGCGGGGCGGCGTCGATCCGGCCATCACCGGGGAGCCTTCGGAAGAACAGCGATGCACCGCTCGTGTGGGCACCGCTCAGTAGAACCGAACGGGTGGGCCCGTCACAGCCCGAAGAACGAGTGGCTCGTTCCGCAGGAGCGAGCAAGCGGGGTGGTACCGCGGTGACCGTGCGAAGGGCACGGTGATCGTCCCCGTGCCGGAAGACACAGGCACGGAGGTATCAACGCTGTGACCGACAATCACGCTGCATCGGATCGCACCCCGGAACCCACGGCGACGCCGGCGGAAGGCAGCGGGTATCCCCGAGTGGACTACGGGCTCCCGCGCGATTCCGGCGTCGACTTTCCCGACCTCGAGGAACGGGTCCTCGCACACTGGGCGAAGGACGACACGTTCCGGGCGTCGCTCGAGCACCGCGCCGGCGCCGAGGACTACGTGTTCTACGACGGCCCGCCGTTCGCGAACGGTCTGCCGCACTACGGCCATCTCCTCACCGGGTACGTCAAGGACCTCGTGCCGCGGTTCCAGACCATGCGCGGCAAGAGGGTCGATCGCCGATTCGGGTGGGACTGCCACGGACTTCCCGCCGAGCTCGAGGCGGAGAAGCAACTCGGCATCACCGACAAGTCGCAGATCGACACGATGGGTCTGGCGGAGTTCAACGAGTACTGCAAGCAGTCGGTGCTGCGGTACACGGGCGAGTGGCGCGACTATGTCACCCGGCAGGCCCGGTGGGTCGACTTCGACAACGACTACAAGACGCTGGACCTGGACTTCATGGAGTCGGTCATGTGGGCGTTCAAGTCGTTGTACGACAAGGGCCTGATCTACCAGGGTTTCCGCGTGCTGCCCTACAGCTGGTACGAGCAGACTCCCTTGTCCAACCAGGAGACCCGTCTCGACGACGCGTACAAGATGCGTCAGGACCCGGCCGTCACCGTGGACATGGTGCTGCGGGCACCGGGCAGCGAGCTCGACGGGGCGAACGCGCTGATCTGGACCACGACGCCGTGGACGCTGCCGTCCAACCTCGCGATCGCGGTACACCCCGACATCACCTATGTCGCGGTGCGGGCGGGCAGCGGTGACGAGGCCAAGACCTATCTGCTCGCGAAGGACCGGCTCGGCCATTACAGCCGCGAGCTCGGAGACGAGCCGGAGGTGCTCGCCGAGTACACCGGAGCGGATCTGGTCGGTCTCGCGTACGAGCCGCCGTTCGATTTCTTCGTCGGCCGGGACAACGCGCACCAGGTGATCGCCGCCGACTACGTCACCACCGACTCCGGTACCGGAATCGTCCACCTCGCACCGGCTTTCGGTGAAGAGGACATGGAGTACTGCCAGCGCAACGGCATCGAACTGGTGCAGCCGCTCGACCCGGGTGGCAAGTTCACCTCGATGGTGCCGCCGTACGAGGGCCTCCAGGTCTTCGACGCCAACCCGGTCATCATCAAGGACCTCAAGGCCGCCGGAAAACTCTTGCGCCACGAGACGATCGAGCACTCGTACCCGCATTCCTGGCGTTCGGGCCAGCCACTGATCTACATGGCGGTGCCGTCGTGGTTCGTCGCGGTCACCGAGTTCCGCGACCGCATGGTCGAGCTGAACAAGCAGATCACCTGGGTGCCCGAACACATCCGCGACGGACAGTTCGGTAAGTGGCTCGAGGGTGCACGCGACTGGAACATCAGCCGGAACCGCTACTGGGGCAGCCCGATCCCGGTCTGGGTGTCGGACAACCCGGAGTATCCCCGAGTGGACGTCTACGGCTCGCTCGACGAACTCGAGCGTGACTTCGGCGTGCGGCCCGACGATCTGCACCGGCCCATGATCGACCTGCTCACCCGGCCCAATCCCGACGATCCCACCGGGGCGTCGACGATGCGCCGGGTTCCCGAGGTGCTCGACTGCTGGTTCGAATCGGGCTCGATGCCGTTCGCGCAGGTGCACTACCCGTTCGAGAACACCGACTGGTTCGACTCGCACTTCCCCGGCGATTTCATCGTCGAGTACAACGGGCAGACGCGCGGCTGGTTCTACACGCTGCACGTCCTCGCGACCGCGCTGTTCGACCGTCCGGCGTTCAAAACCGTTGCTGCCCATGGCATCGTCCTCGGCGAGGACGGCCTCAAGATGAGCAAGTCGAAGGGCAACTACCCCGACGTCAACGAGGTGTTCTCCCGCGACGGCTCCGACGCCATGCGGTGGTTCCTCATGTCGTCGCCCATCCTGCGCGGCGGCAACCTGGTCGTCACCGAGCAGGGCATCCGCGAGGGCGTGCGACAGGCGCTGCTGCCGCTGTGGAACGCATGGAGCTTCCTGCAGCTGTACGCGTCGACCCCCGGAACGTGGCGCACCGACTCGTCGAACGTCCTCGACCGGTACATCCTGGCCAAGCTGGCCGAGACCCGCGACGTCATCACCGACGCGCTCGAGGCCGTGGACATCGCCGGTGCCTGCGACGAGTTGCGCACATTCTGTGACGCACTGACCAACTGGTACGTGCGACGGTCCCGCTCGCGGTTCTGGGACGAGGACCGCGACGCGATCGACACCCTGCACACGGTCCTCGAAGTCGTGACGCGGCTCGCGGCGCCGCTCCTGCCGCTGGCCACCGAAGTGATCTGGCGTGGGCTGACCGGCGAGCGCTCGGTGCATCTCGCCGACTGGCCCACCGCGGAGGAACTGCCCGCCGATCCCGCGCTCGTCACCGCGATGGACGAGGTCCGCGGTGTCTGCTCGAC
This sequence comes from Rhodococcus sp. NPDC060084, assembly GCF_042730335.1. Taxonomy (NCBI): domain Bacteria; kingdom Bacillati; phylum Actinomycetota; class Actinomycetes; order Mycobacteriales; family Nocardiaceae; genus Rhodococcus; species Rhodococcus sp. NPDC060084. The sequence goes on along the minus strand of NZ_JBHWWX010000003.1, from coordinate 150,103 downwards.
GGTGCTGTCGCTGCGCAAGGCACAGCATCTCCGCGTGCGGCTGCCGTTGCCGCTCGTCACGGTCGCGACACCGGGCTCGGCGCACCTCGAACCGTTCGTCGACCTGATCAAGGACGAGGTCAACGTCAAGAAGGTCGTGACCACCGACGACGTGGAAGCGCACGGCCGCTTCGAGATCGCGGTGAACGCACGGGTCGCCGGACCGCGCCTCGGTAAGGACGTCCAGAAGGTCATCAAGGCAGTCAAGGCAGGGGACTGGACCGAGTCCGAGGACGGCGTCGTCACCGCAGCCGGCATCGAGTTGCTGCCGGAGGAGTACACGAGCAGGCTCGTCGCGGCGGAACCGGAATCCACCGCCGCACTGCCCGACGGCAACGGGCTCGTCGTCCTCGACACGGCCGTGTCCGAGGAACTCGAGGCGGAGGGCTGGGCCAAGGACCGCATCCGGGAGCTGCAGGACGCGCGCCGCAACCTGGGTCTGGATGTGTCCGACCGGATCTCGGTGCAGTTCGAGGTTCCCGCAGACCGCGCCGAGTGGGCGGCCCGGCACCGTGATCTGATCGCCGGTGAAGTCCTCGCGACGACGTTCGACCTCGGCCCCACCGGACCGGACGCGATCGAGCTGGGTGAAGGAGTCCGCGCGTCCATCACCAAGGCGTGAAGGCGCGGGCGGGCAGGCGTGAGCGCGTCGGTGTGGGGCTCTAACCTGGAGACGTGCCCGCCTCCGTGAGTCGGCGCTGGGTTCTGCACCTGGACCTCGACGCGTTCTTCGCGTCCGCCGAGCAACTGACCCGGCCGACCCTTCGGGGTCGGCCGGTGCTCGTCGGTGGGCTCGGTGCGCGCGGGGTCGTCGCGGGCGCGAGTTACGAGGCTCGTGTGTACGGCGCAGGCTCCGCCATGCCGATGAGCCGCGCACGCCGGCTCATCGGAGCGTCGGCAGTGGTGCTGCCACCGCGGGGGGTGGTCTACCACCACCTGAGTTCGGTCGTGTTCGAGACCTTGCGTGCCCACGTGCCGGTGCTCGAGACCCTGTCCCTCGACGAAGCGTTCGCCGAACCGACCGGGCTCGCGGGAGCGTCCGCCGCCGAGGTCGAGCGGTTCTGCACGGAACTGCGCGCACACGTGCTCGAGCGCACCGGACTGGTTGCCTCCATCGGGGCGGGTTCGGGAAAGCAGATCGCCAAGATCGGGTCGGGTCTCGCGAAGCCCGACGGACTTCTCGTCGTCCCACCCGACGAGGAATTGGCGCTGCTGCACGGTCTTCCGGTCCGCAAGCTGTGGGGTATCGGACCGGTCTCGGAAGAGCGGCTGCGCAAGCTCGGAATCGACACCATCGGCGATCTCGCATCGATGCCGGTCGCGGAAGCCGCGTCCATCCTCGGGCCCACCGTGGGCCCGGGGCTGCACCGGCTCGCCAGCGGGCACGACGACCGGCCCGTCGCGGAGCGGGCCGAAGCCAAACAGATCAGCGCCGAAACCACCTACGCCACCGACATCGTCGCGCTCCCGGACCTGCGACGCGCCATCTCGGCGAGTGCGCTCGCGGCGCACACCCGGCTGTGCAAAGACGGTCGTGCCGCGCGCACGGTGGTGCTCAAGCTGCGGAAATCCGACATGTCGGTGCTGACCCGGTCCTCGACGCTGCCGTACGCCACCGAAGACCTGCAGGTGCTCACCGCGGCCGCGCAACGGCTCTCCCTCGACCCGCTCGACATCGGCCCGATCCGCCTCGTCGGGGTCGGCTTCGCCGGATTGTCGGCGTCGGTGCAGGACACCTTGTTCCCGGAACTGGACCGGTCGGACGGCGATGCGCCGGACACCGTCGCCGACGACGCGGATCTCCCGGCGATCGCGCCGGTGCTCGCGGACCGGTGGCGTCCGGGAACGGATGTGTTCCATCCCGAATACGGGCACGGGTGGGTGCAGGGAGCGGGCCACGGGGTCGTCACCGTGCGATTCGAGACCCGCTCGACGGGACCGGGACCTGCTCGTACACTCCCTGAAGACGACTCGCGTCTCGAGATGGCCGATCCGCTGGCGAGCTTGAACTGACACGGGTTCTCACTACCCTCACGGTGTTCTTACTACCGCCGGGTACTGTTGCGGACGATCGCAACCGGATGAACCGGGCACGAATACTCGTGCACGACCGAGAAACGAGAAGGACGACAAGTTGAAGCTTCGCAAGATCACCGTGGCCACGGTGGCGCTCGCCGCCGCCCTCACGATGTCCGCCTGCAGCTCGGATGACGGAGGTAGCACCGAGACCACCGCGAAGACCACGACGGCAACCACGACGACCGAGGTCGTTGCGGACTACCCGCCCGTCCCGACCCCGGAGGAACTGCAGGCCTCGCTCGACCGCGCGTTCGACGAGACCGTGCCCGCCGAGGAGAAGACCGACCTGGTGCAGGGCGCCGAGCTCGATCCCACCCTGATCGACCAGGTCGCCATCGCTGCGAAGCAGGCCGGTGCGGTGATCACCATCATCGACGTCAACGACAACGAGAACGGCACCGCCACCGCCGGCATCGAAACCCAGCTCGGCGACCAGGTCGCCACCGGCACCGTCGATTTCGTCGCGGAGGACGGTGTCTGGAAGCTGTCGAAGAACAACGCCTGCGGCATCGTCGCGGCCGCGCAGCTGCAGACCCCTGCCTGCCCCTGATATCCCTGCCCGACCCTGATACAAGGGTTAGGCACAGAACGGTGCCCTACGCGGATTTCCGCGTAGGGCACCGTTTTTCGCTGTTCGGACCCGCTCAGTTCTCGGGGGAGTGCCATTCCACGCGGTCGACCTGCGACTGCGCGAGCCGGGTGGTGACGTCGGGGTCGACGTAGACCTGGTCGCCCGACAGCACGAGTGTCCCCTCGACGGGCAACGGAAGCATCGGATCGAATGTCATGCTGCCTTCCCCGGCCATCGTGTAGTGCTCGATGTCGAGTTGGCCCTGTCCGTTGGGCAGCATCCACACCGAGCCCTGCGGTGTCTGCTCGACCCGGACGTCGACGGTGACGCGCTCGTCGTCGTCGGAGACCAGCGTGGCGGTGCTCACCTGGTCGATCGTGACGCCGGCGCTCATCACCTGCTGACGGATCTGCCACACCGCGCCCACGCCGATCTCGGCGTCCGGGAACGAGACCATGCGGTACACGGACTGATAGAACGCCTGCTCGATCGCGGAGCGGGCGACGTTCGCCGTTTCCACCGTCGGCGCCAATCGGAGTGCACTGATCGCACCGGTCGGGGCGACCGTCAGCCCGGCCCGGGAGCCGGCAGCGTCGGCGAGCGCCGACGCGAGCATCGGATCGGGCGACGTCCCTTCGCCGAGAACGATGTCGACGAGCGTGCTCGGCTGGGTGTCGGAGACCGCCTGCGTCACCGACGCGGCGAGGGGAAGGTTGAGTTCGGGAGTGGAGAAGTCCTGACGTGGCTCTTTGTCGATCTGCTGGAACACCTCCGAGCGGGTGGTCAGCACGACGTTCTGCTCGACGTCGGCCGGAGGTGCGAGCCGCACCACCGCGCGGGGCTCGCTGCCCGCCTCCAACACCGTGGTCGTCACCGCGGATACGGGCACCGTCACCTCGGAGGATGTCGCCGCGGATGTAGCAGGGGCGCCCTCCGAAGAATCGCCGCATCCGGTGACGAACGCGGCGAGGGAGAGAACGGCGGCGAGGGCACACGGCCTCGGGTGAGGGAATCTGGACAGCACAGGCACATCACCAGGGTAGCCACGGCGGGAGGGGTGACCGCTCACTCGTGCGGGTAGGGGATGATGTAAAGGTGACTGACGAAGCTTCCCGCCCCGATCCCGCGGGCGATCCCGCTGTGCCGAGGGCGGTGGAGACGCCCACGCCCGACGCGGTAGCGGCACCCCTGCCCGAGGCGGTAGCGGCCCCCCTGCCCGAGGCGGTAGCGGCACCCCTGCCCGACGCGGCAGAGGAACCCTTGCACGGCGCGGTGAAGTCCCCGGTCGGTCGTCGGGCGACCCGCGCCCTCTTCGTCCTCGCGTTCCTGATCTACGTGGCGGACCTCGTGACGAAGGTGCTCGCCGTCCGCTTCATCGATCCTGCCGATCCGGTGTCCATCGTCGGCGACACGGTGACGCTCACGCTCGTCCGTAATCCCGGTGCCGCGTTCTCCATGGCCACGGGCATGACCTGGCTGCTGACCATCGTCGCGATCGGCGTGGTCATCGGCGTGATCAAGATCGGGAGGACACTGCAGTCGCGCTGGTGGGCGCTGGGCCTCGGCCTGGTACTCGGCGGGGCGCTGGGCAACCTCACCGACCGCCTCTTCCGTTCCCCCGGCCCGCTGCAGGGTCACGTGGTGGACTTCGTGTCGGTCGGATGGTGGCCGGTGTTCAACGTCGCCGACTCCGCGATCGTGTGCGGAGCGATCCTCCTCGTCGCGCTGACCGTGTTCGGTATCGAGCCGAACGGCAGCAGGTCCACGAAATCCGACACCACCGGAAAGGAAAGCCGCCAGTGAGGGAAACCCGGTCGATGCCTGTACCCGACGGGCTCGACGGGATGCGTGTCGACGCCGGCCTCGCCCGCCTGCTCGGTTTGTCCCGTACCGCCGTCGCCGCACTCACCGAGGAGGGCGCCGTCCTCGTGGACGGGACGCCCGTCGGCAAGTCCGATCGTCTCTCGGCCGGGTCGTGGCTCGAGGTCGAACTCCCCGAGCCGCCGCGTCCGCTGACCATCGAGCCACAGCCCGTCGAGGGCATGGAAATCCTGTACGCCGACGACGACATCGTCGCGGTCGACAAGCCCGTCGGGGTGGCGGCGCACGCGAGCGTGGGGTGGACCGGGCCGACCGTCATCGGCGGTCTCGCAGCCGCAGGGTTCCGCATCTCCACGTCCGGTCTGCACGAACGGCAGGGCATCGTGCACCGTCTCGACGTCGGGACTTCGGGGGTGATGGTCGTGGCGACCTCCGAGCGGGCCTACACCGTGCTCAAACGCGCCTTCAAGCAGCGCACCATCGACAAGCGGTACCACGCGCTGGTGCAGGGCCACCCGGATCCGAGCAGCGGCACCATCGACGCACCCATCGGCCGGCACCGCAGCAGCGACTGGAAATTCACCGTGGCCGCGGACGGCAAGCCCAGCGTCACCCACTACGACACCATCGAAGCGTTCCAGGCCGCGAGCCTGCTCGACGTCCACCTCGAGACCGGCCGCACGCACCAGATCCGGGTGCACTTCTCGGCGTTGCGGCACCCGTGCTGCGGCGACCTCACCTACGGTGCCGACCCGCGCCTCGCGGCCAGGCTCGGTCTCGAGCGCCAGTGGCTGCACGCAAAGTCGCTGGGGTTCGCGCACCCGACCCAGGGGCAGTGGATCGAGATCGAGAGCAAGTACCCGGCCGATCTGGAACACGCACTCGACGTGCTCCGCAGCGCCTGACCGATGAGGCGCGCGCTCCCGTGGGCGGCTGTCGCCGTCCTCGTTCTCGCCGTGCTCGTCGCAGGGTGGCTCTCGCCCGTGCGGCCCGCCTCGGTACGGAGCGACGGCCTCGGTCCGGACAGCGGTGAACTCGTCGCCGACTATCTCGCACGCGCCGACGCGAGCCTTGCCGACGCGGAACGCGAACCGGACGCCCCGCACTGGGGCCTGATCTCGTTCGAGCGGGAGGTCGACACGGCCGCCGTCGCGGCTCTGCCCGGGCAACTGCGGATCGCGCAGGTGTTGTTTCGCGTTCCGATCGACCGAGTGCAGACGCCGCTCGTCCCGGTGGCCGTGTCGGCGCATCCGGAGGCGCTGCGCAAGGCTCCGCTCGTGGCGGCGGGACGGTTGCGTCTCCAGTCGTCCGGTCCCGACCGGGCCGCGCGGATCGCGGCGGTGTCAGCGGACCGGCTGGCCGCGGGCTGTGCCTGCGTCGTCGGCGTCGCGGTGCGGGGCACCGCCGCACAGTTGCGTGCCGCCGCCGACGACCCGGCAGTACGCGCGGTGGAAGTACTCCCGTCCGATGCCGTCGCGGGACGTTTCTCCCTGATCCCGCTGCTGCCCGAGCATGCCGAGACCGTCGTGCCCGGCCCGGACGACGCCGAACCCTGAGATCGTCCGCCCTCGGCGTGAGCCGGGATCGTCGCAGCCGTACGGTGTCCTCGTGAACCGCCCGACCGCTCCCGTTCTGCGCACAGGCGTGCTGTGCGGCCTCGGCGCATACCTGTCCTGGGGGCTTTTTCCCGCCTTCTTCGGGCTTCTCGCGCCGGCCGGTGCCATCGAGATCCTCGCGCACCGGGTGCTGTGGACGCTCGTGCTCATGGTCGTCGTGCTCGCCGTGATGGGCAGGCTCGGTTCGCTGCGCGGCCTGTCCCTGCGCACCTGGGCACTCGTCGCGGCGGCCTCGGCGGCGATCGCGGTCAACTGGGGCACCTACATCTACGGGGTCACGTCGGGGCGCGTCGTCGAAACCGCACTGGGGTACTTCATCAATCCGCTCGTGAGCGTGCTGTTCGGCGTGCTGTTCTTCCGCGAGCGGCTGCGGCCGGCCCAGATCGCTGCGCTCGTGCTCGCGGTGTGTGCGGTCCTGGTCATCACCGTCGACTACGGGCGGCCCCCGGTCCTGGCGCTGACGCTGGCGCTGTCGTTCGCGTTGTACGGAGTGATCAAGAAGGTCGTGCCACTCGACCCGAGGACATCGCTGGCGGGGGAGGGCGTGGTCGCGGCTCCGTTCGCGCTGGGATACGTGATCTTTCTCGCTGTGACGGGGACCGGCACCTTCATCGGTTTCGGCGCGGGTCACACCGCTTTGCTGATGTCCGCCGGGGTGGTCACCGCCGTGCCGTTGCTGTTGTTCGGGGCTGCCGCCCAACGCGTTCCGCTGGCTACGCTGGGGATGTTGCAGTACCTGACGCCCAGCCTGCAGATGGCGTGGGGGGTACTCGTGCTCCACGAGGACATGCCGGCGTCGCGGTGGATCGGTTTCGTCCTGATCTGGGTGGCGCTTGTGGTGTACAGCACCGACGCGCTGATCCGGTCGCGTCGTGGGCGCGCCGCGGTCAAGGCTGTCGGTAGCTCGGCTTAGACTCGTCGGTGCCCACAGACATCCCGGGAGAGGCACGCGTGGCTGACTCGTTCGTTCATCTGCACAACCACACCGAGTACTCGATGCTCGACGGCGCCGCCAAGGTCGGCCCGTTGTTCGCCGAGGCGCAGCGGCTGGGGATGACGGCCGTCGGCATGACCGACCACGGAAACATGTACGGCGCCAGCGAGTTCTACAACGTCGCCAAGAAGTACGACATCAAGCCCATCATCGGTATCGAGGCATACGTCGCGCCCGGCTCCCGCTTCGACACCAAGCGTGTCAAGTGGGGCGACCCGAGCCAGAAGTCCGACGACGTCTCCGGCTCGGGTGCCTATACCCACATGACGATGGTCGCGGAGAACGCCACCGGCCTGCGGAACCTGTTCAAGTTGTCCTCCCTGGCCTCGATCGAGGGCCAGTTGGGCAAGTGGGCGCGCATGGACGAAGAACTCATCGCGTCGCACGCCGAGGGCATCATCGCCACCACCGGCTGTCCGTCGGGCGAGATCCAGACCCGCCTGCGGCTCGGCCACGACCGCGAGGCCCTCGAGGCCGCAGCGAAGTGGCAGGAGATCTGGGGCAAGGACAACTTCTTCCTCGAACTGATGGATCACGGTCTGTCCATCGAACGCCGGGTCCGTGAGGGCCTGCTCGAGATCGGCAACAAGCTCGGTATCCCGCCGCTGGCCACCAACGACTGCCACTACGTGACCAAGGACGCCGCGGAGAACCACGAAGCGCTGCTGTGCATCCAGACCGGCAAGACGCTCTCCGATCCCACCCGGTTCAAGTTCGACGGTGACGGCTACTACCTCAAGTCCGCCGACGAGATGCGCGCCATCTGGGACGCCGAGGTGCCCGGCGCGTGCGACAACTCGGTGCTGATCGGCGAACGCGTGCAGCCGTACGACGACGTGTGGACCCACCGCGACCGCATGCCGATCTTCCCGGTGCCCGAAGGCCACACCCAGGAGAGCTTCCTGCGCCACGAGGTGATGCGCGGACTCGACCGCAGGTTCCCGTCCGGCCCGCCGCAGGAGTACCTCGCACGCGCCGACTACGAGATCGGCGTCATCAACGAGATGGGCTTCCCGGCCTACTTCCTCGTCGTCGGCGACCTGATCAATCACGCTCGGGAGGTCGGTATCCGGGTCGGACCCGGTCGTGGTTCGGCCGCGGGTTCGCTCGTCGCCTACGCGATGGGCATCACCAACATCGATCCCATCCCGCACGGACTGCTCTTCGAGCGATTCCTCAACCCCGAGCGCGTGTCGATGCCCGATATCGATATCGACTTCGACGACCGCCGCCGCGGCGAGATGGTGCGGTACGCCTCGGAGAAGTGGGGCACCGACAAGGTGGCGCAGGTCATCACGTTCGGCACCATCAAGACCAAAGCCGCGATCAAGGACTCCGCCCGAGTGCAGTTCGGGCAGCCCGGCTTCGCCATCGCGGACCAGATCACCAAGGCGCTGCCGCCGCCGATCATGGCGAAGGACATCTCGGTGTCCGGCATCACCGATCCGAGCCACGAGCGGTACAAGGAAGCCGTCGAGGTGCGCGCGCTGATCGACTCGAACCCCGACGTGCGGAAGATCTACGAGACCGCGAAAGGCCTCGAAGGCCTGATCCGTAACGCGGGCGTGCACGCCTGCGCGGTGATCATGTCGTCCGAGCCGCTGATGGACGCGATCCCGCTGTGGAAGCGTGCGCAGGACGGCGCGATCATCACCGGCTGGGACTACCCGTCGTGCGAGGCCATCGGCCTGCTGAAGATGGACTTCCTCGGGCTGCGCAACCTCACCGTGATCGGTGACGCGATCGAGAACATCAAGGTCAACCGCGGGATCGATCTCGATCTCGACACTCTTCCGCTCGAAGACCCGGCGACCTACGAACTCCTCGCGCGCGGCGACACCCTCGGCGTGTTCCAGCTCGACGGCAGCGCCATGCGCGATCTGCTGCGCCGCATGCAGCCCACCGGCTTCGAGGACATCGTCGCCGTCCTGGCGTTGTATCGCCCCGGCCCGATGGGCATGAACGCCCACAACGACTACGCCGACCGTAAGAACGGCCGGCAGCAGGTCACCCCGATTCATCCCGAGCTCGAGGAACCGCTCAAGGAGATCCTCTCCGACACCTACGGTCTGATCGTCTACCAGGAGCAGATCATGCAGATCGCTCAGAAGGTGGCCGGTTATTCGCTCGGGCAGGCCGACATCCTCCGGCGCGCCATGGGTAAGAAGAAGCTCTCGGTGCTCGAGGAAGCGTATGCGGGCTTCCGGGAAGGCATGCTGAAGAACGGCTTCTCCGAGCCGGCGATCAAGGCCCTGTGGGACACGATCCTCCCGTTCGCGGGTTACGCGTTCAACAAGTCGCACGCAGCCGGCTACGGTCTCGTCTCCTTCTGGACGGCGTACCTGAAGGCGAACTACCCCGCCGAGTACATGGCGGGTCTGCTCACCTCGGTCGGCGACGACAAGGACAAGGCCGCGATCTACCTGTCCGACTGCCGCAAGATGGGCATCACCGTGCTGCCCCCCGACGTCAACGAGTCGCACACCAACTTCATGTCGGTGGGTGAGGACATCCGGTTCGGGCTCGGCGCGGTGCGCAACGTGGGCACCAACGTCGTGGCATCGATCATCAAGGCCCGTGAGGAGAAGGGGAGGTTCACCGACTTCTCCGACTACCTCGACAAGATCGACACGGTCGCCTGCTCGAAGAAGGTCACCGAATCTCTCATCAAGGCAGGCGGTTTCGATTCGCTCGGGCATCCCCGTAAGGGATTGATGCTCGTGCACGCCGACGCGATCGACGCGGTGATGAGCACCAAGAAGGCCGAGGCCATCGGCCAGTTCGACCTGTTCGGCGGCGCCGACGCCGACGAGTCGGTCGCGTCGGTGTTCAACGTGAAGATCCCCGACGAGGAGTGGGACAGCAAGCATCGTCTCGCGCTCGAACGCGAGATGCTCGGTCTCTACGTCTCGGGGCATCCCCTCAACGGTGTCGAGCACGTACTCGCCGCCCAATCCGACACGCACATTCCGGCGATCCTCGAGGGCGGGTTCAAGGACGGTACGCAGGTCACCGTCGGCGGCATCCTCGCGTCGGTGAACCGGCGCATCAACAAGAACGGTCTCGCGTGGGCGTCGGCTCAGCTCGAAGACCTCACCGGCGGCATCGAGGTGCTCTTCTTCCCGCAGGCCTACGCCGTCTACGGCATGGACGTCGTCGAGGACTCGGTGGTGCTCGTCAAGGCGCGGGTCTCCGTCCGCGACGACCGCATCTCGTTGATCGCCAACGACCTCGCCGTACCCGACCTGTCCCAGATCGGGGTCGCGAAACCGGTGTCGGTGTCGATGCCGACACGGCTGTGCACTCCCGACAAGGTCGGGGCGCTGAAGAATGTGCTCACGAGGCATCCGGGGACGGCCGATGTGAACGTGCGACTGATCACGGGGAGCAAGGTCACGGTGCTCCGACTCGACGACAGCCTGCGCGTCGAACCCTCGTCCGCGCTGATGGGTGACCTGAAGGCGCTGCTCGGTCCCAGCTGTCTGGCGACCTGACCGGGGACTCGGCACCGGGCTCCGGGGTCGGGGTGTTCCAGCTGTTGTTCCGCGACCGCGGCACACCGCAAAGCCGGAGTCGGGCCCGAGCCGCGCAACCCCTACACCGAGCTGCGCGATGCGCTGGTGGCTCGGGATAGACGAGAAGGCCCTCGCGCTCGAAGGCCCCGGTAGCGGGGTAGTTGTCGACAGTGGGCGATTCGGCAGCCCCCGCCGAATCCGGCACCGCTGCCACAGAAGATCGCCGCGCAGCCGCACTGCGGGGTCTCGTGTGCGCCACCCACCGACCCGGCGAAAGCTCGCCGTACGTGAGACTGCGCGTCAACACCCGATTCCTGATCGGGATCATCGCTGCTCCCAGCGGCGTCGCCGATGCCCTCGACCGCATCGACCTGTACGAACCGACGACACGGTGCCGGCCGCGGTCAACGACAGCATCGTCGAGTGCAGCCATATCAGGCGAGCCCGCCGACCCCGAAAACCGGATAGCGTTGCAGCCCTTCTCGACTGCTTACGCGCCCGGTTCTGGATTGACTCTGCGTGCAGGATCGGGTGCGGATTCGAGACCAGAAGATGAGTGACCGCCCATGCGTGGCTCGCTGGTTCGGGCAGACCGCGGCTGCTGCGCATGCGCTGCCGCAGCGGCAGCCAGTGCGGACAGCAGGGCGTCGCGTCCGCTGCGATCGGGTGCGACCTCGACCCCGGCCTCGTTGCGGCTACCCGGTCGGTTTGGGTTCACATCGGGGTCGGCGACGTGTGTGCGGATGAGAGCGGCGAGACGGCCCGGCGCGATCGTGAGGCCGTCGACCGGGCGGCGTCGGTCGATCATCGACACCAGAGCGAACAGTGCCTTGGCCGCATCGCCACGGGCACCCTTGTGTGGAGTGTCGAGCTTCCACTCGGGGAGCCGATCCCGATACTCGTGGGCGATGACCAACAGGGCGCACAGATCCGTGACGTCCTTCGGTGCGAGGCGGCTGCGCCAGGCAAGCGCTTTGAGCACGACCGCCTGCTCGACGTCGGGGACCGGCACCTCGAACAGCAACGTCTCGGAGGTGGTCAGGCGTGCGCGGACCCGCACGTCGAGCGCGTCGGTGGCGAGCGCGAGATTCAGGCCGGGAATCGCGTCGAATCCTCGGCCGCCGTACTCGATCTTCGCCAACGGGCGTCCGCTGGTGCCGGGGACCAGCAGGTCCACCGACAGTGGAGTCGCCGAGCCGGAGGGCGCTTCGTAGTGATTTCCCGTCACCAGCCGGTATCCGCGCTCGACGAGCGCGTCGTGCAGAGCGCTGTCGGCAGCCGCGACGGTCTCCATGCCGGCGTCCGCGTCGGCGGTCACCCGAGCGAGCGAATCGGTCGTCGGATAGATCCGGTTGAGCAGGTGCACCATGTGCCCGCCGATCACCCGATAGTTGCTGCCGTAGGCCGCCGCCGCGAGATCGGCGAGGGCGCGCAGCCCGCGATCGGCCGCGTTCGATGCGGCAAGGACTTCGACCTCTATCACAGTGCACCCTTCTTGATCGCGGCGAGCAGGTGCTCGGCGGCCTCGTGTGCGTCGGCACCGGAACTGTGGAGCACATCGTGCACGGCGATCAGCGGATCGGCCAGCAGTGCCGGTTCGCCCGCTGCGGCGGCGGTGCGCCACAGTGTCGGATCCGCCGGCACGGTGACCGCCAGCGTATGGGCCTCTGCGGAGGCGGGACCGAACCCGGCCGTGGCCACGTCGACGAACTCCGGGACATAGAGCACGGCCTGGGCCGGTAGACGCCACGGTGCGTACACGTCCGCGGCCGCATCCCCACTGAGGAGGGCGGTGACACCCCGGTCGGTGCAGAACTCCACCGCGGTGGCCGCTTGGGCGAGAACCGGGTCCGCGCCGTACCAGTACGTCGTCGCACCGCCCGGGCCGGGATAGTCGGCAAGATAGTCCTCGAGCAGTGCCTCGCGGGAGTCGGCGACCCAGCCCGCGGGGGTCCGGTGCACGTGAGGGCACTGTTGCAGCGCCAGCGACACCGCCTGCTGGGTGACGTCCAAAGTCGCTGCGAGTTCTCGTTGGGGCATCGGCTGGTCGGTCAACAGGAGCAACCGTTCGATCGCCCAGCGGGTCCACGGTTTGCGGCCGCGGGCCGGGTGCCCGGCGGACGCGGGCCGGGGGGCGGATTCGGGTGCCACCGGGTAGCGGGTGCCACCGAGCACGATCAGATTCTCACCGGGGGCGATCACGTCGACTTCGCCATCCAAGGCGAGAGTGCGCAGGTGCGAGGTGGCGTGTGGTGTGACGATCAGCAGGTGGCGAGCCGGGATCGGAGTTTTGCGAAGGGCGGTGAGCGTGTGTGGGGTGGGGGGACGCCGCCGCACTCGCACGATGGTGGACCGCGTACGGCCGTCGGGAAGCGTCAGGTCCAGCTCGTGCAGGGAGCCCGACGCGATGCGGATGCCGGCTCGGCGCAGCAGTTCTACCGCGTTGGTGAGGAGCTGTGCTGTCTCTTTCATGCTGGTTCACCCCCTCTGCCTGAGGATACAAGCATAGATGAAAATACCTGTCTTAGCTTGTATCGCTCAGCAAATCCCTAGGGACGGAGCGGTGACGCAGGGGTTAGTAGGCGCTGGCTCCGACGCTGCGTTTAGACGCCAGATGCATTGCCGGATCAGCGGAGGTTGTTGTGCACGACGCGGTCGATCGGTTCGTTGGTACTCACCCCAGACGTGGCTAGCTCGAGTGACCCTGTCGATGACAGGACTGCGATTCCGTGGATGCCCACCCACAGGGCGGCGGCCACCTCTGCCGGGTCCGGCGTGGTCGTCGACTGTTGAACCAACCGGAGCACCTCTCGTTCCGGTCGCGATCACTGGAACCACGCCCGATCGCAGCGTGCCGTGGTGGCGTCGTCGGATGGTGGTCGAGGCCCTCGAACCGCTGGATCTGTCCGTCTATCGGAGAGCCGGCGTCGACGACGTACGCGCAGCCACTGACGCCGTGATGGCCGCGATCCGGTCCCGAACAGGACAGGAATACGTCGACACCTACGCCAAGGGTTGGGTGCCACCGGCTGCCAGTCCTGAAGCGGCGTGACCAGCAAGGAGTCGCTATGGGTTGCTCTCGCGGTGGCCTGTCACGCGAGCCGACACCAACGCCATCTCGTCGACGGCACTTGTGTCGAGGTCATCGGTTCCTATCTCCAAATCCCAAGTTGCCCCATCGATGACTTCGCGGGCAATGTTGAGGTGTCCGAGATGACAGCTGGTCTCCCCGAGGAGATGCACAACACCCCTTGAGCGCGGATGTGGTGACGCGCTCGAACCGCCAGCACCTCAGTGCCGTTGAGGCCGGGATCGACTTCGAAGTCGCCAGGTACGGAGTAGTTGGGAGAGTTGCCGAGCATGATCTCGTCCAGAAAGAAGCGCACTCCCTCTCGTACATGGACGCTCATGCCGAGTGGAGACCACCCCGACTGCACGGCGGATTGGCGGAGCTCGCTCTCCGACAGTCCGACGAGCATTGTGGGGAACTCGCTCCACCTGCCTCGACAGCGCGCGAAGCAGCGGACGGTTGCCCGTCATGGGTTCGCCCTGGGGTCTGCTGACAAGTGCACTCATCTGCAGAGACCGTCTGATGCGACTCGATTTTCGGATCGTGTCGAAGATGATCGACCGGCTCCGATGTCACACTAGAAGGGCCGGGAGGCGGCTCTCGACGGAAGGCAGACCGATGAAGTACGTGATCCTTATCCACTCGAATCCCCAGCCCTGGGGCCACCCGACCGGTGACTACCTGGCAGAGCACCAGGCGCTGCCGCAGGCACAGCGCGAGAGGATGAACGCCGACTTCGAGTCCCTGCTCGGTCAGATGCAGGAGAGTGGCGAGTTGCTCGGCGGCGAAGCGCTCGGAGATCCAGCCGCATCGAAGCTGTACCGTTGGCAGGCCGGGGAACCCACCTCCAGCGACGGACCTTACGCGGAGAGCAAGGAGCACCTGGCCGGCTTTTTCATGATCGACGTCGACTCACCGAGTCGCGCCGAGGAGATTGTCGCAAGGTTCGCCGGGCCGGGTGAGACCGTCGAACTGCGGCCCGTCATGTGGCCCGGAGGCGATAGCAGCGAATGACTGCCACGGTCGGCGAGGATGTGTGGCGGCGCGAGACGCCACACATCCTCGCTGCGCTCGTCAGGAGGTATGGCGACTTCGCCGCCTGCGAGGACGCCGTGCAGGAGGCCCTGATCGAGGCATCCCGTCAGTGGCCCGCGAGAGGCGTGCCGGAGAAACCCCGAGGCTGGCTGCTGCGCGTGGCATCGCGACGCCTCATCGATGCCCGACGCCAGGACGCTGCGCGACGAGATCGCGAACGACACGTCTTTACGTCGGACCAGCCCTATCACGCGGTCGAGGCTGAATCGATGGTCGAGAACCAGGATGCTTCCCTGGAAGTCCTGACCCTGTGCTGCCATCCAGCGCTGACGCCGGAGTCACAGGTGACGCTCGCCTTGAGGACGGTGCTCGGGCTCACCACCAAGCAGATCGCCGCCGTACACATTATTCCGTCCTCCACCGCCGGTCAGCGAATCAGTCGAGCCAAGGCGGCCATCGATCTGCACCGCAGACGATTCCCGCCACCCGCATCGCCGAAAGAGCGACTTCCAGCTCTGATGCACGCGCTGTACCTGATGTACACCGCCGGACACAGCCGCGCTGACGGGAAACAACTGCTCGACGCTGCGGTCACGACCGAGGCGATCCGCTTGGCGCGCCTCCTGTACAAGGGGTTCCGCGATGAGCCGGAGACGGCGGGGCTGCTCGCACTGATGCTGCTCAGCGAAGCGCGTCGGCCTGCGCGCATCACGGTACGCGGCGACCTGATACCACTCAGGGATCAAGACCGCTCCCTGTGGGATCGGGAAGTGATAGCCGAGGGGATCGACCTCATCGAACATGCACTGCCCACCGGTCCGGTGGGCGCCTACCAGCTACAGGCCGCGATCTCGGCGGTGCACGCGGAGGCTCCCGGCTGGGAGGACACCGATTGGGAGCAGATCGCAGAGCTGTACGCCATGCTCGCCCATGTCGCCCCGTCGCCGGCCGTCACCTTGAACTACGCGGTGGCCGTCAGCGAAACACAGGGGCCGGTGAGCGCGTTGAGCATGGTGGAACCGCTCCTCGACGATCCGCGTATGAGCGGAAGTCACCGCCTGCACGCAGTACGGGCTCCCCTCCTTGAAGCCTGCGGTCGCCGGGAAGATGCGCTGGAGGCGTTCAGGACCGCGAGCAGGCTGTGCACAAACATTCCCGAACAGCGCTTCCTCAACAGCCAGATCACCCGTGTACAGGCTGACGCGATCGAGTAACAACCCCCTGCGTTCTGCTGCCGGCACGCATCCACCTGCGACGGGCAACTGCTCCGACGCGGCCTGCCTCTATTAGAGGCCACACCACCACGTCGCAGTCACTCCGGCATCAGCATGCCGCCGAGGACTCGGCGCACCACAGGCTCGAACATGTCACCGGGCTGGTCGGCGCCGGGATCCGAAATATGGAGCGCAGCTGCAAGATACGGATGATCGCCAACCGCGGCCGTTTTGTGCAAGTACATCACCTGAGAGGATCGACGCTCCCGACTTGCCGTTCCACCACCGACCTCGGCACGAGCGAACTGCTGGACAAGGGTGTTCAGAACGGCCACCACCTGAAGCTTCACCGCCCCCGTCGCGTCGACCGCCGCCATGGCCCGGAGCGCATACTCGAGAAAGTCGATTCCGCGAGGGCCGACGCGCATCGACTCGACCGGAATATCAAGCAGCCACGGGTATTTCACGTGAACGCCCTTCGCGCGAGCCGCGAGGGCGGTGAGGTCGTCGATCGCCTCGCCGCGCAGCGCCACATCGAGGTCGATCTCCCCGGCAGCGGCATCCACCATGAGGTCGAATACTTCGTCGTGCCCCGCCACGTAGCGGTACAGAGCCGACTGACTCACTCCGAGTTTCTGCGCGATCCGGCGAGTGGAGACGGCCGGCAATCCCCCCTCGTTTGCAAGTTCCATCGCCGCGGTAGCGACATCGTCGCGGCTGTGCGCCGGCGCCGGACCGCGTGTGCCGTACGAGCGTTCCCACACTGTCGTGTGCGGTTGCTTCATTCCGGACTGTGTCACTCGACGCCACTCTCCACTCGTTGCTGCCTGTCTTGACCTATACTAAAACTGCGTTCGGTGAACGCAATAAATGGAGGTTCAGGATGGCACTCGACAATCAATGGGGACCGCGGCGATGGGCACAGAACGGATCGGTACGTCTCGCGTTCGATCAATTCCGGCCGGAACTCGGCGGAGAACCGCTACTGATCGCGACGGGGCTGGGTGTCGATCGGCATGCGGTTCCCGACGGGTTCTGTGAGCAACTGGCCGACCACGGTTTCGCTGTCGTGCGGTACGACCAGCGTGACGGCGGCGAGTCGACACATCTGCCGCCGACGGCCGTACGAAACCCGATCGCCGCGCTGCTGGCCAAACGCGGGGAGACCTACACCGCCGAAGACATGGCGGACGACGCAATTGCGGTGATCGACGAGCTCGGCTGGAGTTCGGCGCATGTGCTCGGAGTCTCGCTCGGTGGCGCTCTCGCGCAACGCGTCGCCCTTCGGCATCCCGACCGAGTGCGTTCCCTCACGTCGGTGGCGGCCGTCCCGGGCGATGTCGCCGGGTTGCGCACATTCCGCTACATCCGTTTGCGCACGCTTTCTCAGTTTGCGCGCCTCAGGTTTCCCGATACCCGAGAGGGCGCGATCGAGGCCGGCCTCGCGGTAGCACGACTGGTGGCGTCCCCTCGGCGCGAGTTCGACGAAGCCGCAATGCGCGCACGATTGGAAAGTAATCCCGACCCTGGCGTGCACGACCAACAGGCACAGAGCCGACAAGTCGGCGCTCGGTGGAGCGGGCCACCGATCACCGCGATCACGCAGCCCACACTGGTGGTGCACGGCGAGGACGATCCTCTGATCAAACCCGAAGCCGCGCATACCATCACGGCCCGGATTCCCGGCTCACGCATGCTCATCCTCCCGGAAGTCGGGCACGAGCTGCCTGCGCACGCATGGAAACCACTCGCTGCCGCAATCCGCGAACTTGCAGACACCACTACCTGAGCGAGGCCACGAACTCTTTCGAGCACAGATCGGCTCGACCGGTCGCATCTGTTCACCCATGATCAGCGGCACGCCATCACGGAGGGGACAGGCCATCGATACTCACGCGGTACTCGATGCCCTCGAGTGTTGCCATGGTCCAGCCGTCCTTGACTCGGTATCGGCACAGTGCGTTCCGGCCGCATCAACCAGACCGGAGAGGTAGGAGTCGTCCTCGAGTTGCCGCAGTACCAGGTCACGCTGCCCGCATCAACCAGCCACCGTTCACGCCTCGGAGCCGTCCCGTCCGGGCGGTTACGACCGCCGGTAATACGCCCGGCGGACCCACCACACGAGCGTGGTGGCTGCTGCGGCAGTGAGCACCGCGGTCTGTGCGGTGCCGGTGAGGACGAGCAGCGCCACGAGTACCAGGAACCCGACTGCGAGGGCCTCGAGTTTGTACATCGGCCATGCGGAACCGGCGATGTCGATGTGGCTGTCGCGCGCAGCGTCACGGGTCGGCGACTCGAGTGTCGTCATCGCACCTCCTGCGGGTCGGGAAAGCCTTCTGTCAGGGTAGTCGCATCCGAGAATTCGGGTCAACGAACTTTCGGACGGACGTGTGGCGGATCACGGGAACGTGTTCACTGGGTGCATGCCCCTTACCGGAGAATATGAACCCAGCCCCTCGTCCTGGGCGGCCGATCAGGTCGCGACCTACGAGTCGTCGGGCGGCACCGAGGGCACCACCCTCGGCGGCAGGCCTGTGGTGATCCTGACAACTCGCGGTGCCAAGACCGGCAAGCTGCGCAAGACCCCGTTGATGCGGGTCGA
This sequence comes from Rhodococcus sp. NPDC060084, assembly GCF_042730335.1. Lineage (NCBI taxonomy): Bacteria > Bacillati > Actinomycetota > Actinomycetes > Mycobacteriales > Nocardiaceae > Rhodococcus > Rhodococcus sp. NPDC060084. The sequence continues at coordinate 131,547 of NZ_JBHWWX010000003.1, read as the reverse complement.
ACACGACGGCACGTATGCCGTCGTCGCCTCGCTCGGGGGCGCTCCCAAGAATCCGGTGTGGTACTACAACGTCGTCGCAGATCCGCACGTCGAATTGCGCGACGGCACCGAGGTCTACGACATGATCGCTCGCGAAGTGCACGGTGACGAGAAGGCGCTGTGGTGGGAGCGGGCGGTCGAGGCGTACCCCGACTACGCCGACTATCAGACCAAGACGGAGCGTGCCATCCCCGTTTTCGTCCTCGAGCGGACCTAGCACGATGGCCGGGCGCACCGTCGCGGACCAGCTTGTGGCTCAGCTCGTCGATGCCGGCGTCCGCCGGATCTACGGCATTGTGGGCGACAGCCTCAATCCGGTCGTCGATGCGGTGCGCCGCACCGGCGGCGCCGCCCGGGGTGGCATCGACTGGATCCACGTGCGCCACGAGGAGGCGGCCGCGTTCGCGGCGTCGGCCGACGCGCAGATCACCGGTGAACTGGCTGTGTGCGCAGGTTCCTGCGGTCCGGGAAACCTCCACCTGATCAACGGGCTGTACGACGCCCACCGGTCGGGCGCCCCTGTCCTGGCGATCGCGTCCCACATCCCGTCGACGCAGATCGGAACGGCCTATTTCCAGGAGACCCACCCTGACCGGTTGTTCGTCGAATGCTCGGCCTACACCGAATTGATCGGCGCGGCCGCGCAAGCGCCGCGCGTCGTGCACAGCGCGATGGCGCATGCCCTGGCAGCCCCGGGCGTGGCGGTGGCGATCCTGCCCGGCGACATCGCCGCGCTGCCTGTGGCTGGTACGGCACCGCGCCTCGTCCGCACGGGCGCACCCACGCTCGTTCCCGATCCCGCCGACGTCCATGCGCTCGCCGAGGCCGTCAACGCAGCGGACAAGATCGCGATCTTTGCCGGCGAAGGGGTGCGGGGAGCGCGCGAGGAGTTGCTCGCGCTTGCCGATACGGTCGCGGCGCCGATCGGGCACAGCCTGCGCGGTAAGGAATGGATTCAGTACGAGAACCCGTTCGACGTGGGAATGACCGGCCTGCTCGGATACGGCGCCGCACACGACGGTATGCACGGTGCGGATCTGCTGCTGCTCATCGGCACCGATTTCCCGTACGACCAGTTCCTTCCCGATGTCCGGACCGCCCAGATCGACGTCGATGCCGCGAGGCTGGGCCGCCGCACCGAGCTTTCCCTCGCGGTGCACGGGGACGCGGCCGCAACCTTGCGTGCCCTGCAACCCCTGCTCCAGCGCAAGACCGACCGGGGATTTCTGGAACACACCCTCCAGCGGCATCGCGACCTGATGGAGAAGGTCGTCGGGGCGTACACGACACCGGTGGGCCAGCGAAAGCCCATCCATCCCGAGTATGCGGCCTCGATCCTCGACGACGTCGCAGCGGACGACGCGGTGTTCACAGCGGACACCGGGATGTGCAACGTGTGGTCCGCCCGGTACCTGAACCCGAACGGCCGACGGCGATTTCTGGCGTCGGCCCTGCACGGTTCGATGGCCAACGCATTGCCGCACGCGATCGGCGCACAGATCGCCGCACCCGGACGGCAGGTCGTGTCCGTGAGCGGCGACGGCGGACTGGCGATGCTGCTCGGGGAACTGATCACGGTGGCGATGCACCGGCTTCCCATCAAGATCGTCTTGTTCGACAATTCGACCCTCGGGATGGTCAAACTCGAAATGCTGGTCGACGGTCTCGCGGACTTCGGGGTCGACGTCCCGGCGGTGGACTATGCGAAGGTGGCCGACGCGCTGGGGTTCTTCACCCGCCGCGTGGAAGATCCGGGCGACGTGGAGCACGCGCTGCGGGATGCGTTCGCCCAGCCGGGACCGGCGCTGATCGATGTGGTCACCGACCCACGAGCGTTGTCGCTCCCGCCGACGATCACCGGAGAACAGGTCAAGGGCTTCGCCCTGGCCATGTCGAAAGTCGTCATGAACGGGGGAGTGGGCGAAGCCGTGCAGATGGCGAAGTCGAACCTTCGCAACGTGCCGAGGCCGTCGCAGTTCGGCTCCTGACCGGGGCGTCCCGTGGCGTCCGAGAGGCGCGGGTGGGGGTCCCGCGTTGTCGCGCAACCACAGGTAGTGGCAGCATTGACCGGTGACCTCCACCGCGCGAACAGCAGAACCGACACACGAGACGACCGTGCCCAGCGCGGCTGACATCGATGCGGCTGCCGAGCGAATTTCCGCGGTCGTCGCCCCGACCCCCCTCGAACCGAACCCCCGGCTGTCCGCGCTGACCGGCGCCCACGTCTACCTCAAACGCGAGGACCTCACGCGGGTGCGGTCGTTCAAGTTGCGCGGCGCCTACAACGCAATGGCTCAACTCGACGCCAGCGAGCGTGCGGCCGGGGTGGTCACCGCGAGCGCCGGCAACCATGCGCAGGGTGTGGCATACGCCTGCCGCGCGATGGGAATCACCGGCCGTATCTACGTTCCGACGCGCACCCCGAAGCAGAAGCGCGACCGTATCCGCGCGCACGGTGGTGATTTCGTCGAGCTCATCGGTGTCGGCGACACCTTCGACGCGGCGGCCGCCGCGGCCGTCGCAGACGTCGCGCGGACCGGCGCCACGATGATCCCGCCGTTCGACGACGCGCGTACCGCCGCCGGCCAGGGCACCATCGCCCGGGAGATCCTGGAACAGTTGCACGGAGACCTCGACGTGCTGATCGTGCCGGTCGGCGGAGGCGGACTCATCGCCGGACTCGCGGCGTACCTGCGCGAACGATCGCCGCACACATCCATCGTCGGTGTCGAGCCTGCCGGTGCGGCGTCGATGACCGCTGCGCTGGTCGCGGGTGGTCCGGTGACGTTGCCGGAGGTCGAACCGTTCGTGGACGGCGCCGCGGTCAAACGGATCGGTGATCTTCCGTACGCCGTGGTCTCCCGTCTCGGCGCGGAGGTCGTCACCCACTCGAACCTTCCGCTCGTGGCCGCGCTGCGCCGGGAGGGTCTCGGCAGCGGGCCGTTCGGGTTGGCGCAGGTCGACGAGGGAGCAATCTGCACCGCCATGCTCGAGCTGTACCAGAACGAAGGCGTCATCGCGGAGCCTGCCGGCGCGCTGGCAGTGACCGCGCTCGAGTCACTCGCGGTGCAGCCGGGAGCCAATGTCGTGTGCCTGGTGTCCGGTGGCAACAACGACGTCTCGCGCTACGGCGAGATCATCGAGAGGTCGCTCGTGCACCGTGGTCTCAAGCACTACTTCCTGGTGGATTTCCCGCAGGAGCCCGGATCGTTGCGCAGGTTCCTCGACGAGGTGCTCGGCCCCGACGACGACATCACTCTGTTCGAGTACGTCAAGCGCAACAACCGTGAGACGGGTGCGGCGCTGGTCGGCATCGAACTCGGTGCGGCAGAGAATCTTTCGTCGCTTCTTCATCGGATGGACGCGTCGCCTGTCGAGGCGCAGCGGCTCGAGCCCGGGTCGCCGGCCTACCGTTATCTGACGTAGGCCGGCGTCCCCGCCGACGGAGATTTCTCGTCAGACGAGCGGTTCCGATCGGGTCGCGCCGGTACGGGATTCGAGAATCACGAAGGAATGTCCCGGCACGAGCACTGCGGATTCGGTGCGATTGACGGTCGGTTCGTCCCACCACAGGATGGGGCGCCCTCCGACCGGTACCGTCACCGGATCCGGTCCGAGATTGCACACCACTCGTAATGCCCCACGGTACAAGGTGATCCAGCGTTCCTCTTCGTCGTAGGTGACGTGGAGATGCTCGAGCCACGGATCGCTGACTTCTGCCCGCGCGCGGCGCAGCGCGATCAGCTCCCGGTAACAGTCCAGCAGTCGTGCGTGCTCGGGTGCGGTGCGCTCGTCCCAGTTCAGTTTCGAGACCTCGAAGGTGGCCGGATCCTGCGGATTGGGAACGTCCTCGGTGTTCCACCCGTGTTCACCGAACTCCCGGCGGCGGCCCTCCACGACCGCCGCGGCGAGTTCCGGTTCGGGATGCGAGGTGAAGTAGCGGAACGGTGTACCGGCACCCCATTCTTCGCCCATGAACAGCATCGGCGTATATGGCGAGGTGAGGACGAGAGCAGCCCGAACGGCAAGCTGCCCGGCGTCGAGATAGGCACCGGGCCGGTCGCCGAGCGCCCGGTTGCCGATCTGGTCGTGGGTGCACGTGTAGGCGACCAGTGAACTCGCGGGCGTGCGGCGGATATCGAGGGGCCGACCGTGTATCCGCCCGCGGAACGTCGAATACGTTCCGGCATGGAAGAACCCGTGTCCCAGTGTCTGCGCCAGGCATTCGAGAGACCCGAAATCGCCGTAGTAGCCCTGACGTTCCCCCGACACGGCGGTGTGGATCGCATGGTGGATGTCGTCGGCCCACTGTGCTTGCAACCCGTACCCACCACCGGAGCGCGGGGTGATCATGCGGGGATCGTTGAGGTCGCTCTCGGCGATGAGGCTCAGGGGGCGTCCGAGATGCGTGGAGAGACGGAATGTTTCGACTGCCAGTTCCTCGAGTAGATGGGTCGCGGTGTGGTCGAGGAGGGCGTGAACCGCGTCGAGCCGGAGCGCGTCGATGTGGAAGTCCCGGAACCAGCGGAGCGCGTTGTCGAGGATGTACCGGCGGACCTCGCCGGAGTCCGTGCCGTCCAGATTGATGCTGTCGCCCCAGATGCCCGGGGCGGGCGCCACATACGGGCCGAACCTGCCGAGATAGTTGCCCGACGGGCCGAGGTGGTTGTAGACCACGTCCAGTGCCACCGCGATACCTCGCGCGTGCGCAGCGTCGACGAAACGTTGCAGTGCGGCGGGGCCGCCGTAGGGCTCGTGCACCGCGTACCACAACACACCGTCGTAGCCCCATCCATGGGGACCGTTGAAGGCGTTGACCGGCATGAGTTCGACGAAGCCGACGCCGAGATCGGCGAGTTCGTCGAGCCGGTCGATCGCCGCGTCGAGCGTGCCCTCCTCGGTGAACGTGCCGATGTGAAGTTCGTAGAGGACGCTGCCCGGGAGTTGCCGGCCGGTCCACAACCGGTCGGTCCACCCGTCGGGGTCGACGGCATGGAGTTGTGACAGTCCGTGTACCCCGTCGGGTTGCCTCGGAGAGCGGGGGTCCGGGAGCACCGTGTCGGTGTCGCCGTCGAGGACGAAGCCGTATCGGGCGTCGGGGGGGACGTCGACTTCGGCACGCCACCACCCTCGCCTGTCACGTTCCATGGGATGAAGAGCCTCGTGGGCGTACAACTGCACTGATGATGGGATCGGGGCCCAGACCTCGAAGGTATGCACCACACCAGCATGCCGTGTGTTCGCCTGCGGTGCAGCGGCTCACCTACGCCGGGGACCGATTTCGGCGCGTCGGTGCTGCACCCGGTGCTGCTAGGGTGATCTCGATGTCCGAGCCCGTCCGAAGAACCTACAGCTCGCCGCTCAGGGAAGAAGCGGCGCGCCGGACCAGGGCCGCGATCCGTGGGGCAGCGGCGCGCCTCTTCGTTCGCGACGGATACGTGAGCACCACGGTGCGGCATATCGCCGAAGAGGCAGGTGTCGCGGTGCGGACCGTCTTCACGGCCTATCCCGGTGGAAAGGCAGATCTGTTTCGCGAAGCCCTCGACGAAGCCGTCGCAGGTCCCGGCGACACGTCGGCAACTCAGGGGCGTCCCACGGTGCGGCGACCCGGTGACCGTCCGATGACCGAGGCCGACCTGATCGTCGAGCGGGTCGTCGACTACGGCGCCGAGATGCTCGAACGTGCCGGCGGGCTCCTCATGACTTCCGTCGAGTCGTCGGGCGCCGACCCCGATATGCGCCGGTTCGCGGAAGAAGACGCACGTGCGACCGCCGACAACGCGCGCACCATCGCGGAAGGCCTGTACGAGGGCGGCTGGCTGCGTCCCGACATCACCGCCGAGCACGCCGCCGACGTGCTGTACACGCTCATCTCGCCGCAGGTGCACTCGCTGTTACGCCGTGATTGTGGGTGGGACATCGCGCATTACCGCTCGTGGCTCGCGTCGACGCTCCGTGCGACACTTCTCCGCTGACCGGATCTACCGGCCACCGTCGGCGTCGAGGTAGAGCCAGTCGCCGTTCTCCCGCACGAACCGGCTGTGCTCGTGCATCGAGTCGGACACTCCTGCGTGCGTCCAGTGGGCGCGGAACTCGACGGTGCCTTCCGCGTGGAGGAAACCCCCGCCGGTAGTGTGCAGGATTTCCAGACCGGTCCAGTGTTGTTCGGGATCCAGGTCGAGGCGTGCGGGCCGGGTGGACGGGTGCCAGGTGCGACGGAGATAGTCGACATCGCCGAGGACGAACGCGGTGTACCGCGACCGCATCAGTTGTTCGGCGGTCGGTGCGCTGCGCCCGGCGAGAAATACTCCGCAGCATTCGCCCAGGGGGATACCGCGCCCGCACGGGCACGCGGTGTCGGCGGAATGCACAGAATTCTGACGGCGTCGGACCATCGCGCCATTGTCCCACTGCCGCAGATCCCTCACCGAGGGGCGTGTGGTGGTGCAGAATGCCGACCATGCACGCTCAGCGATACGTCGGGGTGGTCGGACCGGGTGAGGCCACGCCCGAGCAGCGACGGATCGCCCGCACGCTGGGCGGTCTGCTCGCGGGGCGCCGCGCGATCGTGGTGACCGGGGGATTGGGCGGGGTCATGGCCGCGGCGTCCCGGGGAGCGATCGAGGCGGGCGGCACCACCGTCGGATTCCTCCCCGGTGACGATCGTGCCGACGGCAATCCGTATCTGACGGTGGCGATCCCCACCGGACTGGGCGAGATGCGTAACGCGCTTCTCGTCCGCAGTTGTGACGCTCTCGTGGTCGTCGGCGGCAGTTGGGGGACGATGAGTGAAATCGCGCTCGCGGTGCGAACGGGTGTGCCTGTCTTCTCCGTCGGCGGATGGAAGATGCCCGCTGGTGGCGTGCTCGACGTCGAATCTCCGGCCGAGGCGGTGGAGTGCGTGCACGCGCTGCTGTGGCGCCAAGAACCCCGGTAAGGCGCGCAACACCGGCCATCCGATGGGATGGCCGGTGCTGCAACGGATGCCGAGAGGAGACGGCGCCGTGTTTCCTGGTCCGGTACGGACGTCTACGAGTTCGCGAGTTCGTAACGCCGGCGGTACTCGCTCTTGGACGTCTCGCTGATGTCGACGTCCGTGGCCCGGGCGCGCAGAGCACCGACCGTCGCCTGCTCACGAGGGATGTGGGCGAACGGGTCCCAATCGAAGAACCGCGCGGCGTTACCGAAGGTGATCTTGTCGATCTCCTCGTCGGTGCACTCGGAGGCGACCAGTTCCTCCATGAGCATCTCGGGGGAGTTCGGCCACGTCGAATCCGAGTGCGGGTAGTCGCACTCCCACGCGATGGTGTCGATGCCCAAGTGGTTGCGGTTGTTCAGGCCGCTCGGCTCGGTGATGTAGCACGCCAGGAAGTTCTTGCGCCACACGTCCGTCGGGGTCATACCCGTGGGCAGGAAGCTCACTCCCGTCCACGACTGGTTGACGATGTGCCGCTCGAGACGGTCGAGCCACGGAGCCACCCAGCCCACGCCGCCCTCGCTCATGGCGAATTTGAGGTCCGGGAACTTCCGGAAGACCCCGCTGAGCATGACGTCGTTCGCGGCGATCGTGGAGATGAGCGGCGTCAGCACCATCATGTCGTCGATGTTGAAGCCTTCGGGCCGCTTGACCAGGCTGAAGCCGCCACCGATGTGCAGGCTGAGCACGATGTTGTGGTCGACGCAGGCCTTGAAGATCGGGTCCCAGTAGCCGGACTTGAAGTCCGGGTAACCTTCGCCGACACCGTAGGGAGTTTCGGGGATGCTGATCGAGCGGCAGCCCATGGCGGCGAGTCGCGCGATCTCCTTGACGGATTCGTCGACGTCGAAGAACGGGATGATCCCGAGCGGAATGAATCGTCCCGGGTGGGCGTTGGGGACCTCGCCGACCACCCAGTCGTTGAACGCCTTACAGGCGGCGAGGGACAGCTTCTTGTCGGGAAGGCTTGCCAGGTGGGTGCCGGCGAAGCCGGGGAAGGTGGCGAACAGCGTTGCGGCGAGGGTGCCGTTGGCATCCATGTCACGCACGCGCATGTCCATGTCGTAGACGCCGGGACGCATTTCGGCGTATCCGGTGGGGTCCATGCCCCATTCGCTCTTGGGCCAGGAGACGACGGCGTTGAGGCCGGAGCTTCCCACGACCTTGTCCTGGAACAGCCAGGCCTGCACGTTGGGATTGCGCGGATGGGCGGTCAGGCGCGGTGCCTGGTCCATCAGGCTCTTGGGGAAATACTTTTCGAAGATGTCAGCTGGCTCCACGACGTGGTCGTCGATGCTGATCATCACCATGTCATCAATGTTCATTTGGGTCCGTTCCTCTCCTGTCCTGCGCGGTGAGCGCTCGCAGCGATCCCGGTCACACAAGAGAATATCGCTTCCATGCACGAGAATCAGGTTCAACACTACTGAAAATGGTGCTTCTTGGGAATCCTCGGCCGCCGGAGGTCGGGTTGGCCGTCGTTCCGGTAGGGGAGGTGGGGCCGAGGGAATGTCCGGCGCCCGCTCACCGCGCTGTCCCGTGCCGATAGGTTCCCCTTCGATGAATTCGCTGAAATGCCAGTTCAGCGACAGTTTTTCGGGGCCGAAGACGCTAGGATCGGCCTCATGGTCCGGCACCGTCGACGAGGGATGTTCCGCGGTGCGGCAAGGAGGTCGTGTGGCAGACGAGGACACCCAGCGAGAGGCAGCCGGTTCCGGGGGTCAGGGAGGACGTAGTGGTGGCGCAGAGCGGAGAGTTCCCCCTGCCGGTCGAGGACAGCGATCCGGCGACGGAGGCCGAGCGGTGGGCCGACCGGACAGCGGAGCAGAGGTGGGAAACGGCTCGGACGGCGCGGGACCCGGATCGGTGGCGGACGCAGAACGTCCGGCCGAACCCGCTTGCGGTGCGTTGCTGAGAACGCCTCGGCGACCGAGAAGGTCTGTGGTCTCGACGGTGACGACCGGCCTGACGCCGCGGATCTCGTCTCCCTCGGCGAGCGCCTGACCGGCCTCCGCGTGCAGTGGCGTGAGCTGCACGACCTGGAAGCTCGACTCCGCAGCGAATTACACGCCTCGGGCATCGAGCCGGAGGTTGTGCCGAAGCGGGCGGTGCGTGACATCGCAACGGCCCGACCTTCCTGGAGGGAGCACCCCGTCACCGCCCGTCAAGTGCAGATCCTCGAACGGCTCGAAGCCGAGACGGATGCGACGTTTCCGGCTGGGTCGACCAGCACCCGTGGCCAGGCCTACGACCTGATCGCCTCGTTGCTGGCCGGCAACATCCCGCAGGCGCAGATCAGGGACCGGCTCGCAGGACCCCTGTTCATGTTCGGCCCCGACGTCGCCGAAGAACGCCCCGATCTGGTCGATGCGACCTCGGACATTCCGCGTGCGCGTCTGGCTGCCGAGCTGCGCGGGAACATCATCCCGAATCTGCCTGCACTCGAGGCGCCGGATACCTCCGCATTGTTCACCGATGCCGGTGGATACTGTGCGTTGCGCTTGATCGACCATGTGGAGTCCGAGCTCCGCTACTTCCCGGTCCTCGGATGGGACTACACGCTCGACGGCGGTGCCTCGTTCACACAATGCGGCCACAATGCTCGCGTAGCGACCGGCGCGATACTCGAGGCACGCGACAAGCCGGTCCCGGACTGGATCGAGCGCGTCTACCGCCCCTACGCCCAGGCTGATCCCACCTCATGACCGGGGTTACCGATTAGGTCCGGAACGACGAATCGCAACGCGATCGCGGAAGTGGTTGAAGAAGAGGGGCTTTCACCAATCGCAGGCACGGGCACGGCAGTGCTTGCGCGAACCGGATTGCACTGCGCCGCAGTAGGATTCCTCCGGTAGATTCACTATCCCTTCGTGAAGAATGACGTTCTGCAATGAGAGAACATTAGTATTACGCCCACGTATCCGCAAGGATTTCCGGGGAATTACTTTCCGAGTCGCCGAATTGCTTGGTGCCGTTGACAAATGGCCGATGCTCCGTGACAGTGGGCGTGCACCGGGCGGCTTTGCTCCTCGAATCCGGTGAGATGTCATCTGTTCTGTCGGGCGCGCAGCGCTCGAATCGAGTTCTGTCGATCCGTTGCACTGCGCATGGGTGGATGTGTGCGCGTGTGGTTCGGCTCGCCCCTTGTTCCGCACGTCGAGAGGTCCCCATGTTCCGACCCCACCGCTTCCTACCCGCGATCGCGGCGGCCTGCGCCGCTGCCCTTCTGCTGACCTCCTGTGGCGGCGCCGAATCCGGCAACGTCGCCTCCGCGGCAGGCGCCGATGCCGGCGACCCCGTGGCGGGCGGCACCCTCCGCACCATCCAGATGGGCGAGCCGCGCAGCCTGGATCCGGCCGCACTCTCCAATACCTGGGCGCACCAGCCCGTGCTCGGCAACGCGCTCTACGGAACGCTGATGATCAACAATCTCGACACCCTCGACATCGAGTACAAGATGGCGACCGACTTCGCCACCACGGACGGGGGAGCGACCTTCGACCTCGTCCTGCGCCCCGGGCTGACGTTCACGGACGGCACACCGCTCGACGCGGCTGCGGTCAAGTTCAACTGGGACCGGCTGCGCGACCCCGCGCTCGGATCGACCGCGATCCGGCAGGCCGCACAGGTGGCGTCTTCGGAGGTCGTCGATCCGACCACACTGAGGGTTGCTTTGGCGGCACCCAATCCGCATTTTCCGCAGGGCATGCTCACTACCTCGATGAACTGGATCGCCTCGCCGGCCGCATTGCAGAAGGGCGCGGCGGAGTTCGACCGTGAGCCTGTGGGCGCCGGGCCGTTCTCCTTGGAGAACTGGGTGCGGGGTGACTCGATCGATCTGGTGAAGAACCCGGACTTCTGGGACGCACCCAAGCCGTACCTCGACAAGCTCACCGTCCGCACCGTGGCCGACAACTCCCAGCGGTTCAACATGATCTCCACCGGCGGCGCCGATCTGTCTCTCGAAGCGAGCTGGGGAACTCTGGCCAAGGCGGACGCAGCGGGTATCCCCGCCGAGGTCGTACCCGCAGGTGGCGGTCAGATCATGATCATGAACTCGGCGCGCGCGCCCTTCGACGATGTGCGGGCCCGCCGGGCGGTATCCCTGGCGGCAGACCTCGACGCCCTCAACAGCGTCGTCTTCAACGGCGAGGGTGAGATCCCCGAGACCCTGTTCCCCGAGGGCTCCCCGTACTTCGCCGACATCCCGCTCGCGACGAGCGACAAGGAGACCGCGCAGCAACTGTTCGACGAACTGGCAGCAGAAGGCAAGCCGGTTTCGTTCACCTTCATGTCCTACCCCACGCAGGAAACGAAGGCGGCCGCCGAGTCGCTGCAGGCGCAACTCGGTGCGTTCGACAACGTCGAGGTCAAGGTCGAGGTGGTGGACTACGCCGCGGCGACGGCCCGCGCCGGCTCGCGCGACTTCGACATGGTGATCTCCTCTGCGATCACTCAGGATCCGGACTACGCGCTGTGGACCGCATTCCACGGTGACTCTCCCGGAAACTTCTCGGGTCTCGACGACCCGGAACTCAACGACGCCTTGGATGCCGGCCGCGTCGCCGAAGGGGCGGACGAGCGCAAGGCAGCGTACGAGACAGCACAGAAGCGGCTCGTCGACCTGGTGCCCGGTATCTGGTACACCAAGGCCGCGCCCGCGGTGGTCTACAGCGAGAACGTCCACGGCGTCCGGATGTTCACCCTCGGCTCACCGATGCCCGAAGAAATGTGGATGACGAACTGATCCGGTTCGTCACGGGAAAGGTGAAGCGATGGAACTGTCTTCGGCGCGGCATGCATTCGTCACCGGCGGGGCCAGCGGGATCGGGCTCGGAATCGTCGACGCGCTGACGCAGCACGGGATCTCCGTGACGATCGCCGATATCGATCGGCAGGCTGTCGAGGCGGTGACGGCCGAGCGGGGGCCCGAGATCTGCGGAGTCGGTCTGGATGTTCGCGATCGCGATTCCTGGGCGCAGGCGAAGGCCGACGCCGAATCGGTGTTCGGACCGGTGGACATTCTCGTCAACAACGCCGGGATCGGGTTCAACGGCCGCGACGTGGTGGATACGGACGCGGACGTTTTCGACCTGCTCGTTGCGATCGATCTGGCGGGAGTGTTCCACGGCGTCACCGCATTCGGTGCACAGATGCGGGATGCGGGGCACGGGCACATCGTCAACACGGCGTCGGTCATGGGGCTCACGGCGGGTGCTCCGGGCCGCGGTGCCTACAGCGCGGTGAAGAGTGCCGTCGTCTCCCTGTCGGAGGCGCTCCGTGCCGAGATGGCGTCACACGGCGTGGGCGTGTCCGTGCTGTGCCCGGGACTCGTGAGGTCGAACCTCGATGCGAACACCACCCGGTTGGGAGGGCATGTGGAGGATGCTTCACACATCAAAGGCGCGGGAGATGTAGGGATGACACCGGCCGCGGCAGGGGCCTGCGTAGTGCGGGGGATCGCCGAGGATCTGCCCTACATCGTCACGCACCCGGAATATCTCGGGTACATCGAGAAGCGAATGGACGCCATCAGAGCCGCGGTGGAGGCAGTGGCCGCGGTGGAGATCGGGAGCGGAGCAGGGCCGGTGGCCTGACCTGGCCGGCCGGTGCGCTGCTGAGTGGGAACAGTTCGAAAGACAAGTATTCTTGACATGAAATGACAAGCAGGCTTTACTTCTGGCATGCCGGAGACACCGAGAGGCAACAAGGTCCGCGAGCTGCGCAAGCAGGCGCGCCTCACGCAGGCCGAACTCGGTACGGCAGTCGGGGTAAGCCGTCAGAGCATCGTCTCGACCGAGAAGGGTGATTACGCACCGAGTGTCTACCTCGCTCTGCGACTCGCTCGCACCCTCGGTACCACTGTCGAAGAACTGTTCCCACTCAACCCGGAGGGGCTCCCATGACCGCGTTTCTCAAGGCTGCTCGTGTCGTCGCCGACCTCGACGACGACTTCTACCACGACGAACGGCAACGCGATGTCTGGAACGAGGCCTCCGCGGTGGGGTTCCAGCTGTTCCAGTGGTGTGCCCTTGTGGTCGGGGCCGTCCTGCCGTGGGTCGCGGGCCGGGCCGGTGCCCACATCGCGATCGGTGTTCTGGCCACGTGGTTCGTCCTCTCGATGGTGACCATCGCCTATGCCCGCGCTCGAGATGTCGACGTCTACGCCACCGCGAAAACGCTACGTCCGCGAACCGTTTTCGCGGTCGTGCTCTACCTGGCCGGTGTCGCCGGCATCTACGTGGAACTCGCGAACCCCGTCGGCTACGACAGCGCGACCTGGGCAGGTATGGCCGTGGGGGCGTTCGTCGGCGCCGGTGCGGTGGCGGCTGTTCTGGTGTGGGTCCGCCGCCGCGACCGGCGCCGCGAAGCCGAGGAAGCAGCGCGGGACGAAACCGAGGTGTGAGCACGGAGCCCGCAAGTTTCGGTTAGTTTTTGCCCGCTGTGCGGGCATTTAACCACCAAGGTCAACAGACATCATCTCAGTCGCGCACCAGCGCCGCCACCGGCAGCGCTGCGAAAAGATCTGCGGGCCGGACGGTTCCGGAGAATTGCCGTCCCGAGAGCGCATCTGTCCAGGATCCGGGCGGGAGGTGGAACACCGTGTCGCCCCAGCCCGTCGCAGCGAGAGCCGCGGTATGCCGCATCGACAAGGCGAGCACATCGACGTCGTCGGCCGTCGGGCCACGGCCGAATGCCAGGACGTGCTCGGCTCCGGGCCCCGCCGCGAACAACGGGACGTACGCGCCGTCCACGAAACTCTCCGACTTCTCCCGGCGCAGCCGCAGCGCACTCTTCACGACCGTGAACTTCGCGGGCACCGAACCGGATTCGCCGAGCAAGCCCTTGCGGATCGCGAAATCGACCGGACGCCGGTTGTCTGGGTCGACGAGGGAGTCGTCCCACAGTTCCGTCCCCTGGTAGACATCGGGAACGCCCGGCCCGAGAAGCTGCAGGAGCTTCTGCCCGAGGGATGCCGCGGCGACATGCTGCTCGAGTTCGGCGACCAGTCCGGTGAGAGCCACACCGACGGGTCCGCCGCACACGGCATCGAGCCAGTCCGTGACGGCGCCCTCGAACTCCGCGTCGACCTCTGTCCACGTGGAGCGGGTGCCGTTCTCGCGCAGCGCTTTCGTGGCGTAATTGTGGAGCCGCTCGCGCAGTTCCCCGGTGACAACACCGTCGGCCGGCCACACCCCGAACAGTGTCTGCCAGAGGAACAGCCCGATGGCGGCGTCGGGCGGCGGCGCGATCGCATTCCATTCGCCGAGCCGCTGTGACCACAGGTCGGAGACCTGGGACAGCACTCCGATACGAGCGCGCACGTCCTCGCTGCGTTTGGTGTCATGTGTCGACAACGTCGTCATCGCGCGGGGAAGACGACGTGCACGTTGGGTCCAGGAAAGGTGGAATTCGGCTGCGCCGAGGGAGAAGCGGCCCGGCTGCCCGCCGACTTCCTGCAGGGACACGAGCCGGGCAGCCCGGTAGAACAGGCAGTCCTCCACCGCTTTCGCGGTTGCCGCGCCACAGACCTGGCCGAAGCGTGCGGCTGCTTCGCCTCCGGTCGCGAGCGCCGTTGTGAGCATCCGGAGGGCGGGCTCGAGGTCCGGCTTCTCCCGGGCGACCTCGCCGACGATGCGGGGGAGCATCGTGGCGAGCGGAGCATAGTCGGCGCGGTAGACGGGCACCCGCGCCGCGACCGTGGTCACCGCATCGCGCAGGACTGCGTCCGAGAGTTCCTGTGCGGAGCCGGCCGCGCCGTATCCGGCGGTGTCCTTCCGGATCGCGCGGACGAGCCGGGCCACCTCCGGAGCAAGTCCGGACCGCAGCACCGAGCACTTGAGGTCGCGTTCCTGGGAATGCAACCACGCGGCGTCCCCGTCGGAGCCGGTGTAGGTCCGGGACACCGCGGTGAGCGCCTTGTCGCCGCGGGGGTCGACGAACACCGCGGCGAGTTCGTCGAGTGCGTCGTACCCCGTGGTGCCGTCGACCGGCAACGTCATGTCGAGGGGCTCACCCTCGGCGAGGATCTTTTCGATCACCAGCCAGCGCTGCGGTCCGATCAAGGAGCGCAGGCGCTCGAGGTACGCCGACGGATCGGCGAGACCGTCGGGATGGTCGACCCGCAGGCCGTCGACGAGGTCGTCGTCGATCCACGACGCGACCTGGGCGTGCACCGCGTCGAACACCCGCGGGTCCTCGACCCGCACTGCGGCCAGATCGTCCACGGTGAAAAAGCGCCGGTATCCGATCAACCCCGAATCCCAGGGCACCAGCCGGTACGCCTGGCGTGCGTGGATTTCGGCCGGGGTTCCGTCGTCGGTTCCCGGTGCGATCGGGAATCGCTTGTCGTAGTAGGCGAGCACGGGTTCGTCACCCGTGCGATCCACCGTCAGTTCCTGCACCGCGTCGGCGGAACCCAGCACCGGAAGGGCGATCCGGCCGTCGGCACCGTTGTCCTCCGACCAGTCGATGTCGAAGAACGACGCGTACGCCGAGTCGCGGCCGCGCCGCAGCACGTCCCACCACCAGGCGTTCTGGCGCAGGTCGCCTACGCCCACATGGTTGGGGACGATGTCGACGATCACGCCCATTCCGCGCGAGCGCACCTCTCGTACGAGGTGTTCGAAACCCGCACGCCCCCCGAGTGCCGGCGACACCGTGGACGGATCGACGACGTCGTATCCGTGATTCGATCCGGTGGTGGCAGTGAGCAGGGGAGACAGGTACACGTGCGAGATCCCGAGGCCGTCGAGGTAGTCGACGACGGAGACGGCGTCGGCGAAGGTGAACGCGTCACCTCGCATCTGCAGCCGGTAGGTGGACAGCAACGGGAGTGAGGTCATGCGGTCCTCCGCAGCACCACCATCGAACGTGCTTCGACCAGGATCGGCTTTCCTGCGGTGACGCTGAACTCCCGCACGCCGTCCGCGACATCGGTATCGATTGCCACGGACCATTCGTCCGCGTGCGCGCCGTCGGGAGTCACGAACTCGATCGGTTCGTGGTGGGCGTTGAAGCACAACAGGAACGAAGTGTCGACGACGCGTTGCCCGCGCTGGTCCGGTTCGGGGATGCCCTCTCCGTTGAGGAACACCGCGAGCGACTTGCCGAAACCGCTGTCCCAGTGCTCTGGGGTCATCTCTTCCCCGGAGGGAGTGAGCCACGCGATGTCGCGGGACTGGTCGCCGCTGCGGATCGGCCGGCCCTCGAAGAAGCGACGACGCCGGAACACCGGATGCTCGGTTCGCAGCGCGATGACATTGCGGGTGAACGCCACCAGATCGGCATTGGCCTCCGCGAGAGACCAATCCATCCACGACAATTCGTTGTCCTGGCAGTACACGTTGTTGTTGCCGCGCTGGCTGCGCCCCATCTCGTCGCCGTGCGCGAGCATCGGGGTGCCCTGCGACAGCACCAGCGTGGCGAGGATGTTGCGCTGCTGTCGCGCCCGCAGAGTCAGGACCTCGGGATCGTCGGTCGGACCTTCGACGCCGCAGTTCCACGACCGATTGTGCGACTCGCCGTCCCGGTTGTCCTCACCGTTGGCGTCGTTGTGCTTGTCGTTGTAGGACACCAGATCCGCGAGTGTGAAGCCGTCGTGCGCGGTCACGAAGTTGATGGACGCGCCGGGACGCCGGCCGGTGTCCTCGTACAGGTCGGACGAGCCGGTCAGGCGGGAGGCGAATTCCCCGAGGGTCGACGGCTCGCTGCGCCAGTAATCGCGCACCGTGTCGCGGTACTTGCCGTTCCACTCGGTCCACAGGCTGGGGAAGTTGCCCACCTGGTAACCGCCTTCGCCGATGTCCCACGGCTCGGCGATGAGCTTTACCTGCGAGACCACCGGATCCTGTTGTACCAGATCGAAGAACGCCGACAGCCGGTCCACATCGTGCAGTTCGCGGGCGAGCGTGGATGCGAGGTCGAACCGGAAACCGTCGACGTGCATCTCCGTGACCCAGTACCGCAACGAATCCATGATCAGCTGGAGAGTGTGGGGATGCCGGGCGTTGAGGCTGTTGCCGGTCCCGGTGTAGTCCATGTAATGGGTCTTGTCGTCGTCCACGAGACGGTAGTACGCGGCATTGTCGATTCCCCGGAAGCTGATGGTCGGCCCGAGGTGGTTGCCCTCGGCGGTGTGGTTGTACACGACATCGAGGATCACCTCGATTCCCGCTTCGTGGAACGCGCGGACCATAGCCTTGAACTCGGCAACCGCCTCGCTCGGCTTCGACGACGACGAGTACTCCGTGTGCGGGGCGAAGAACCCGAAGGTGTTGTAGCCCCAGTAGTTGCGCAGACCCTGGTCCAGGAGCACCTGGTCGTGCATGAACTGGTGCACGGGCATCAGTTCGATCGCGGTGACCCCGAGGTCGAGCAGGTGGTCGATGACGGCGGGATGGGCGAGACCCGCGTAGGTGCCGCGCAGGTATTCGGGGACGTCGGGATGCGTGGCCGTCATCCCCTTGACGTGTGCCTCGTAGATCACCGTCTCGTTGTAGGGGCGCCGGGGATGCCGGTCGTTCGCCCAGTCGAAGAACGGGTTGATCACCACCGTCGTCATGGTGTGGCCGAGGGAGTCGAGCTGGGGGAAGTCGGCGTCCGGCGCGCCCGATTCCGCGCTCTCGTCGCTGTCGGACTCTGCGTCCGTGTCCGAGGGCAGCGCGTACGAGAACAACGACGCGTCCCCGTCGAAGTCACCGTCGAAGGCCTTGCCGTACGGGTCGAGCAGCAGCTTGCTCGGATCGCACCGGTGGCCGTTCTCGGGGTCGTAGGGGCCGTGGACCCGGTATCCGTACCGCTGGCCCGGCGAGACCGTGGGCAGATATGCGTGCCACACGTAGCCGTCGACCTCTTCGAGCGGAATGCGGGTCTCGGTGCCCTCACGCGAGATCAGGCACAGTTCGACTTTTTCGGCGATTTCGGAGAACAGTGCGAAGTTCGTTCCGGCGCCGTCGTACGTCGCACCGAGGGGGTAGGCACTACCGGGCCACACAGGGATCGGCTCCGGTGTTTCTTCGCTGGTATCCGTGGGGCTGGGCTGCATGACTGCACAGTAGCCGCACCCGGGCACATGAACTCGCCGGGCGTTCACCACCAGCCGGTAGCGGGACCCAGTTGCGCCTCGAGATCGGGTGTCATCGTGCGCACGTACGTCGTCGTGAGGTGGTTCTCGTCACGGTAGATCAGCACATTGCCCTCGACGACGCGGCAGACCTCGGGCCGGCACAGGGAATCCGACAGGTCGATCAAGCTCACGTTGGGGGAGAAGGCCGAGGCCTCGATCGCCGGGTCGACCGGGTCGAGGGCGTCGGCGCGCGCCACCGCACACGAGTCGGAGTTACCGCCACCTGCAAGGCAATCGGCAGCCCGGTAGCTCATGTCGTCGTGGAACAACCACGGGTTGTCGCGGATCGCGACGACGGGGATGCCGTACTCGTCGAGTGTGCGCCACAGGTCGACGTACCAGAACGGGGTGAAATCGCCGGGCCCCTCGCCTTCGTCCTTCGTCCGCGTCGATGTGGTGAACAGGTAGTCGGGAGGATCGGCCTGGAGTTCTGCCAGCACCTTCACCGACCATGTGTCGCACTCCACCGTCGGAGATTCCTCCGTGAGCTCCGCGAGCGGGTCCGAGAGCGGGCACCCCACCTTGAGATAGGTGTCGAGCCGGAAGCCGTGTTTCTTGCCGAGGGTGTCGAGTGCCGCGAGCCAGTGCTCGGAGTGGGAGCCCCCGGCGAGCACCATTCTCCGGGTCGACAACGGGTCGCCGTAGGTGCACGTCAGCGGTTCGCGGTTGGTGTGCTGGGCGATGCAGTGGTCGAGCGTCGCCGGCGGCAGATCCCGGTGTGCGACGAGCAGCGGGGGCTGGACGGGCTGCGGCTCGACGTCGACGAAGCCCTTCAGCGCAGCAGCACCGGGATACAGGTCGGGTGACAGTGCCACCACGCGCTCGAGGACATCGTCCTGACGGGCAACGTGGGTTGTCCAGCTTGCGGTCGCGGCCACGAGTGCGACACCGGCCACTGTGACGGACGCCACGAGAACCTTGCGGGTGCGGCCGGACTCGGACCGGCGGATCGGGTTCTCCAGCCATCGCGTGGTGGCCTCCGCGAGCGCGAGAGACACGGCGATCACGCCGAGGCCGCCGAGCAACCCGACCGAGGGCCTGTCCCGGAGCACCAGGTAGCCGATGAGTACCGGCCAGTGCCATAGATAGAGGGCGTAGGCGACGGCTCCGAGCCGTACCAGCGGGACGCTCGACAGCACCCGCGCGGTCGGTGTGTCGGCAACGCTGTCCCCGGCCCGGGTGTTACCGGCCACGACCAGCGCCATGGCCGCGCCGACCGGCACGAGCGCCCACGGTCCCGGGAAGAGACTGTTGCCGTCGAGGACGACACCACAGGCACACAGCACCGCCAGACCCACGACGCCCAGAACGATCCGCGCCGGACGGGGGACCCGCAGCCACGGGGCCACACAGGCGAGCACTCCGCCGAGTGTGAGCTCCCACATCCGGGCGGCGCTGTCGTAGTAGAGCCACGACTGGGGCACGTCAGCCAGGACGGCGTATGTGAGGGAGGCGACGGTGAGAATCGTGAGCAGCGCCGCGAGGGGAGCGCGGGCGGGTATCGATCTGCGTCGCAGGAACCACGTCGCGCCGAACACCACGATCAGTGCGCCGATGTAGAACTGGCCCTGGACCGAGATCGACCACAGGTGCTGCAGCGGGCTGACCATCGGGTCGGCCGCCAGGTAATCACTCGCTGTGCGCGCGAGATGCCAGTTCTGCATGAACAGCAGCGACGCACCGGTCTGCTCGGCGACGCGGAACCACTGCGTATACGGCAGCAGCGCCACAGCCGCGACGGTCGTCCCCAGCAGCACGAGCACCAGCGGCGGGAGCAGTCGCCTGCCCACCCGCCGCAACACCGGTCGCGGGTCCAGCGGGGCGTGCGACTCGGCAACCCGGAGCAGGGTGCCGACGAAGAAGAAACCGGAGAGCGCGAGGAAGACGTCGACACCGCCCGACACGCGTCCGAACCAGACGTGGAAGACCACGACGAGGGCGATCGCAAGGCCCCGCACGCCGTCGAGATCGGCGCGATACCCGAGACGGGTGCCCGGTGCCGCAGTGGCCTCCGGGGCCCGGTCCGAGGTGCGGACTGGCATACGTGTACTCCTCAGCGTCGTGGACTCGGCGGTGCCTCGGGCGGGACGCCGTGGAACACGCGAGCAGTTTTCCTGTGACCTTGGTACCCAGGAACTTGGGCAGACTACGTCCAATGCACCCGCCGATTCCAACCGCCTACAGTCGTGCCGTGGTTTCTCCCCGCATGTCCGCCGACCGGATCCGCACGCTCGACGCCGATCATCTGTGGCACCCGTACGGCGCGTTTCCGGCCTGCACGGAACCCCTGGTGGTGGACCGTGCGGCCGGTACGAGGCTGGTGCTCGCGGACGGACGCGAGCTTGTCGACGGCATGAGTTCGTGGTGGGCGGCGGTGCACGGTTACCGGCATCCGGTGCTCGACGCCGCGGTGACCGATCAGCTCGCGAAGATGAGTCACGTCATGTTCGGCGGACTCACCCACGCTCCGGCGGCGAGGCTCGCGGAGTTGCTCGTCGACATCTCGCCGGAGGGCCTGGACAAAGTGTTTCTCGCCGACTCCGGATCGGTGTCGGTCGAGGTGGCCGTGAAGATCGCGTTGCAGTATCAGCGGGCTGTCGGCCGTCCCGAGCGACATCGCCTCCTCACGTGGCGGGGTGGGTACCACGGGGACACGCTCGCCCCCATGAGCGTGTGCGACCCGGAGGGCGGCATGCACGCGATGTGGACGGACGTGCTGGCCAGGCAGGTTTTCGCGCCGGCGCCTCCCCGCGCGTTCGATCCCGGTTACGTCGCTGCCTTCGAGTCGGTCCTGACCGAGCACGCGCACGAACTCGCCGGGGTGATCGTCGAACCTGTCGTGCAGGGGGCGGGAGGTATGCGCTTCCACGACCCGGCGTACCTGCGCGAGTTGCGGCGCATGTGCGACGAACACGGATTGGTACTGATCTTCGACGAGATCGCGACCGGGTTCGGGCGGACCGGGGAGATGTTCGCCGCCGACCACGCCGGCGTCGCGCCCGACCTGATGTGTGTGGGGAAGGCGCTGACGGGCGGCTACCTGACCCTGGCGGCAGTGCTTTGCACGACGCACGTCGCAGAAACGATCAGTGCCGGGGAGGGCGGCGGTGTCATGCACGGGCCCACCTTCATGGCGAATCCACTCGCGTGCGCCGTCGCGGTCGCGTCGACCGAGCTTCTGTTGTCGCGGGACTGGCGGGCCGAGGTGGCCGATCTCACTGCCGGGCTCGTGTCCGGGCTGGCGACGGCGCGCGATCTTCCGGGAGTGACCGACGTGCGGGTGCTCGGCGGAATCGGGGTGGTCGAAACCCGGGAACCGGTCGACATGCGGGCGGCGACCGCGGCGGCGGTGGAGGCGGGCGTCTGGCTGCGGCCGTTCCGGAATCTCGTCTACACGATGCCGCCGTACGTGTGCACGCCGGAGGATGTCGCCGCGATCACCGCGGGTGTGGTCGCTGCGGCTGCCACGGTGCGGGGCTGAACACCCGGGGCTGAACACCCGGGGCTTCCGTACTTGAACACTGTTCAAGTACGGTGTGGCCATGTCCACACCCGCCGGTCTCGCCTGGCTCGACCACGCCGCGGAACGGCGACGGGTCGCCGGTCTGCACCGAGAACTCGTTCCCCGCACCGTCGCCGCACCGATCGTCGATCTCGCATCCAACGACTACCTCGGGCTCGTCCGCCATCCGGAGGTGCTGGCCGCGGCGACGGCCGCGCTACGCCGCTGGGGCGGCGGTGCCACCGGATCGCGACTGGTTACGGGCACCACCGCCGAACACGAGTTGCTCGAACGCGAACTCGCCGAGTTCACCGGCGCAGAAACCGGATTGGTGTTCTCGAGCGGATACGCCGCCAACCTCGGCGCTGTCACCGCGCTGGCGGGCAGGGACACCGTCGTCGTCTCCGACGCGGGATGCCACGCATCGCTCGTCGACGCGTGCCGGCTGTCCCGGTCGAGGATCGTCGTCACCCCGCACGGTGACGTCCGGGCGGTCGCCGGCGCCCTCGCCGCACGCACCGAACCGCGGGCGCTGGTCCTCACCGATTCGGTGTTCAGCACCGACGGCGACCTTGCCCCGCTGCGCGACCTGCACGAAGCGTGCCGCACCCACGGCGCACTCCTCCTCGTCGACGAAGCTCACGGGATCGGGGTCCGGGGAGCGGGCGGCCGCGGGCTCGTCCACGAGACTGGCCTGGCCGGGCAGCCGGACGTGATCGTCACCGCCACCCTGTCGAAATCGCTGGCCTCCCAAGGGGGTGTGGTTCTCGCGGACGCCCGGGTGCGTGAACACCTGATCGACACCGCCCGCACGTTCATCTTCGACACCGGACTCGCTCCCGCCGCGGTCGGTGCCGCGCGCGGAGCCCTGAAGGTGCTGCGCGCCGAGCCCGGACTCGCCGGCGCGGTCCTCGAGCAGGCGGCGCATCTCGCCCGGGTGACGGGTGTACTGCCGCCGCCCTCCGCGGTGGTGTCGGTGATCCTCGGCGACCCGCACGTCGCGGCACGTGCGGCCCGGCGATGCCGCGAGCGTGGCGTGCATGTGGGCTGTTTCCGCCCGCCCTCGGTGCCCGAGGGAACCTCCCGCCTGCGCCTGACCGCACGGGCGAATCTCTCCGAGCACGAACGCGCCCTGGTGGACTCGGTACTCGCCGAGGTAGTGGCCGAGGCCCGCACGTGACCACGCTGTGTATCACCGGCACATCCACCGGAGTCGGAAAAACCGTCGTGACCGCCGCGCTCGCGTCACTCGCCACGAACCGGGGACTGCGGGTCGCGGTGTGCAAGCCGGCGCAGACCGGGGTCGGCGACGGCGAACCCGGCGACCTCGCCGAGATCGTCCGGCTCACCGGAACCGATATCGAGACCGTCGAACTCGCCCGATACCCCGACCCACTCGCGCCCGACACCGCAGCCCGGCGCTCGGGACGGCCGTTGCTCGATCTCGACCGAACCGTCGGCGCGGTGCGTGCGCTCGAGGACACCGCCGACCTCGTCCTCGTCGAAGGCGCCGGCGGCGTGCTGGTCCGTCTCGGTGCCGCCGGGTTCACACTCGTCGATCTCGCCGGGGCGCTCGGCGCACCGACGGTGGTGGTCGTGGCCGCGGGCCTCGGAACCCTCAATCACAGCGCGCTGACCGTCGGGGCGCTGCGCGCGGCCGCCGTGGAATGCCGCGGACTCGTCATCGGCAGCAGTCCTGCCACACCGGATCTGGCTGAGCGCTGCAACGTCGGTGACCTGCCCGCGGTCACGGGTGTTCCACTGCTCGGTTCCGTACCCGAAGGGGCGGCCGCCCTCACGTCCGCGGAGTTCGCGCGCGCTGCGCCCCGCTGGTTGCGTGACGTTCCGGTCTAGGACGGCGAGTGCGCCACCACCCGGATACCGACTCCCGCGAACCCGGTGCGTCGCACCTCGTCGATCACGAATCCGGCCCGTTGCAGGTAGACGACGGGGTCGCGGGTGAGGTGATCTGCTCCGAACCGAATCGACACAGGTTCGAGCACGCGCATCGCCGCTGTCACCGCTCTGCTGGTGGAAGGGCCGTGCTCGGCGAGCACGACCTTGCCGCCGGGCACGAGTACACGCATCGCTTCACGCGCGGCCGACTCCGGATCGGGGATGGTGCAGAACGTGAGCGTCGACAGCACGGTGTCGACCGATGTGTCCGGGACGGAGAGCGACTGCACGTCGCCGCGGACCACGGCGCAGTGGTCGAGCCCGTATTCCTCGATGCGCCGCCGCGCCAGCCGCAACATGCCCTCGGAGAGGTCCACCCCGAGGACTTCGGTGACATCCGGCCCGTACAGGGGCAGATTGAGCCCCGTACCGACGGCGATGTCGAGCACTCGGCCACGGGCCTGCTCGACCGCCCATTGCCGGGGACGGCCGAGCAGGCGTCGCTCGACGACACCGATCTGCGAGTCGTATCGATCGGCCATGGCGTCGAAGACCTGCGCAATTCGTGCGTTGTCCGGCTGCGCCACGAGCCCTCCGTTCCGGGTGCCGGTGTGCGAGGGAAGGCAACCGCTCTTCGCAAACCGGAAACGGCTCGGGAGTACGCACACCTGTCGTAGTGTGAATGCAATCACATGGAGTCGGCGGGCGTCGGCGTGCCGACCGTTTTCCTCGGAGGTACGGATGTCCACCACCGATATGCACGAGCTGCAGAACGCGATCGGCCAGCTACGCCGATGCGTCGGGTCGCTACGGTCGCGCTACGGCGACGCCGCGCCGGTCCGCAGGCTCACCAACGACCTCGACCGGCTCGACATCGACGCGCGTGACTTCCAGGAGACACCGCCGCGTTCGCTGTGGGCGGCATCCGAGGACCGCATCCCGATTCCGGATTCGCCCTACGACGAGTCGTTGTTCCGCGGAGTCGACGCCGACGACGAAGGACTCGGCGGATTGCACGGGGAGCGGTGAGCGCCCCTGCCGGCGCCGGGGTCCGAAGTGCGGCCCGGGCGCGCATCGCCGCGCGCACATTACGGACCGATCGGTGGTGGCAGACACCTGCGCTGACCGTTCTCGGTCTGGCCGCGTTCATCGTCTACGCCACCGTGCGGTCGTTCACGCGCTCTGCCTACTGGGTCGACGAGTACCACTACCTCACGCCGTTCTATTCACCGTGTGTCAGCGCCTCGTGTTTGCCGGGTTCGTCGCACTTCGGCGTGTGGGTCGGCGAACTCCCGCGGTGGATTCCGCTGGCGTTCGTCTCGCTGCCGTTCCTGCTGCTGTTCCGGCTCACCTGCTACTACTACCGCAAGGCGTACTACCGGTCGTTCTGGTTGTCGCCACCGGCCTGCGGTGTTGCGGAACCGCACCGGACGTATACCGGCGAAACCCGATTCCCCCTCATCGTGCAGAACTCGCACCGCTACTTCTTCTACATCGGGTTCGTCATCTCGCTGGTCAACACGTACGACGCGATACTCGCGTTCCACAGTCCGAGCGGCTTCGGGTTCGGACTCGGGAACGTGATCCTGGTCGTGAACGTGATCTTGTTGTGGGGGTACACGCTCTCTTGTCACTCCTGCCGGCACGTCACCGGTGGCAGGCTCAAGCATTTTTCGAAACACCCTGTGCGCTACAAGATCTGGACGTTCGTCTCGAAGATCAATGCGCGGCACATGCAGTTCGCGTGGATCACTCTGGGCACGCTGGTCCTCACCGACTTCTACATCATGCTCGTCGCGAGCGGCACCATCTCCGACCTCCGATTCATCGGCTGACAGACCGGTACGACCGGCACCACACGAGGCACGACGCGATACGGAAAGGCACTACACATGGGGGAAGTCGAGCGGCACGACTACGACGTGGTCGTGATCGGAGCGGGGGGAGCCGGACTGCGGGCGGTCATCGAGGCTCGGCAACGCGGACTGAGGGTCGCGGTCGTCTGCAAGTCGCTCTTCGGCAAGGCCCACACCGTGATGGCGGAAGGCGGGTGCGCCGCCGCGATGGGCAACGCCAACTCGCGCGACTCCTGGCAGGTCCACTTCAAGGACACGATGCGCGGCGGAAAGTTCCTCAACAACTGGCGCATGGCGGAACTGCACGCCCGTGAGGCGCCGGACCGGGTCTGGGAACTCGAAACCTACGGGGCGCTGTTCGACCGCACCCCGGACGGGCGGATCAGCCAGCGCAACTTCGGCGGGCACACCTATCCGCGACTCGCCCACGTCGGCGACCGGACCGGCCTCGAACTGATCCGCACGATGCAGCAGAAGATCGTCTCGCTGCAACAGGAGGACTTCGCCGCGACCGGCGACTACGAGGCGAAGGTGAGGGTGTTCTCCGAATGCACCATCACCGAACTCCTTCTCGACGGGCAGGGCCGCGTCGCGGGCGCCTTCGGATACTGGCGGGAATCGGGCAGGTTCGTCCAGTTCACGGCGCCGGCCGTCGTCATCGCGACCGGGGGAATCGGCAAATCCTGGAAGGTGACCTCCAACTCGTGGGAGTACACCGGGGACGGGCACGCCCTCGCGCTGCGTGCCGGTGCCTCACTGATCAACATGGAATTCGTCCAGTTCCACCCCACGGGCATGATCTGGCCGCCGAGCGTGAAGGGCATCCTCGTCACCGAAGGGGTCCGCGGTGACGGCGGTGTCCTGAAGAACTCCGAAGGGGAGCGGTTCATGTTCTCCTACGTCCCGCCGGTGTTCAAAGGGCAGTACGCGGAGACTCCCGAGGAGGCGGACCGCTGGTACGAGGATCAGGAGAACAATCTCCGCACGCCCGACCTGTTGCCGCGCGACGAAGTGGCACGGGCCATCAACTCCGAGGTCAAAGCGGGTCGCGCCACCCCGCACGGCGGCGTATTCCTCGATATCGCGTCGCGGATGCCCAGCGCGGAGATCATCCGGCGATTGCCGTCCATGCATCACCAGTTCCTCGAACTCGCGGACGTCGACATCACCCGGGAGGCGATGGAGGTCGGCCCGACATGCCACTACGTGATGGGCGGCATCGAGGTCGATCCCGACACCGGCGCGGCGTCGGTACCGGGCCTGTTCGCGGCAGGGGAGTGCTCGGGAGGGATGCACGGATCCAATCGTCTCGGCGGTAACTCGCTGTCGGATCTGCTGGTATTCGGCCGTCGTGCAGGGCTCGGTGCCGCCGACTACGTGCACGGTCTCACCACCCGGCCCGAAGTAGCCGACGAAGCGGTGGAAGAGGCGGCCCGCACAGTGCTCTCACCGTTCGATCCCGCCGACCACGACGAGGTGGAGAACCCGTACACGCTGCACCAGCGGCTGCAGGGCGTGATGCACGACCTCGTGGGCATCATCCGCACAGCCGACGAGGTGGAACGCGCGCTCGCGGAACTCGACGACCTGCGCGCGCGGATCCCCAACATTGCGGTGGAGGGGAACCGGCAGTACAACCCGGGCTGGCACCTCGCGCTGGATCTGCGCAACATGCTGCTCGTGTGTGAGTGCGTGGCGCGGGCGGCGTTGCTGCGCACCGAGAGTCGCGGCGGTCACACGCGCGACGACCATCCCTCGATGGACGCGAACTGGCGGCGGACATTGCTGGTGTGCCGCAAGTCCGGTGAGGACCGCATCATCCCTGAGGTGTCCGTCGAACGGGAACAGCAGACCCCGATGGATCCGGAACTGCTCGAACTCTTCGATATCGAGGAACTCGCCAAGTACTACACCGACGAGGAACTCGCCGGTCACCCCGGACGGAGGCACTGAGATGGCCGACAGTGAGGGCTACACCGCCGAGTTCAGGATCTGGCGCGGGGACCGCGACGGCGGGGAACTGCAGGAGTATTCGGTGCGGGTCAACGAGGGTGAGGTGGTCCTCGACATCCTCCACCGACTCCAGGCCACCCAAGTGCCGGACCTCGCGGTGCGATGGAACTGCAAAGCCGGCAAATGCGGTTCGTGCTCGGCGGAGATCAACGGACGCCCGCGTCTGACGTGCATGACCCGTATGTCGCTCTTCGAGACGGACGATCCGATCGTCGTCACGCCCTTACGGGGTTTCCCGGTCATCCGTGACCTCGTCACCGACGTGTCGGGCAACTACGCCAAGGCCCGGGAGATTCCGGCGTTCGCGCCTCCCCCGGACCTCGCGCCGGGGGAGTACCGCATGCAGCAGATCGATGTGGAACGCTCGCAGGAATTCCGCAAATGCATCGAATGCTTCTTGTGTCAGAACGTATGTCACGTCACGCGCGACCACGAGGAGAACCGGCCCGCGTTTGCGGGACCCCGGTTCTTCATCCGCCTCGCCGAACTCGACATGCACCCACTCGACGTCGCGGACCGGCGCGACCTCGCTCAGGACGAAGCCGGACTCGGCCTCTGCAACATCACCAAATGCTGCACCGAGGTCTGCCCCGAATACATCCACATCACCGACAACGCCATCATCCCGATGAAGGAACGGGTGGCCGGTCGCCGGTACGACCCGGTCGTGTGGCTGGGCAACAAGCTGTTCCGGCGCTGACCTACCCGCGCGGTCGTCAGCTGACGCGCTCGCTCAGAAGCGGCACCAACTGCTCGAGCGCGAACGGAATCGACAGGGCCGAGTTCAGCGAGATGGCGTTGGCGATGTCGCTGCCGCTGTCGAGGACGAGGAAACGACCGTCCCGCACGGCAGGAAGCTGCTGGAACAAGGGATTGTCGGTGACCTCGGAGGTCTCGACGAAGATCGGCAGCACGACGAGCAGGTCGGCGTCGAGCATGCCCAGGTTCTCCTCCGAGACCGGGATGAAGAAGCTGTCCGTCTCCACGGCCTCCACCGCCGGGTTGTTGACGAACCCGAGATCCTGCAGGAACTGCACGCGCGCGTCGCCGGAGACGTACGCACCCCATCCGTCCGAGGTGTAGGCGGCGACGGTGACGGTCTTGCCGGCGAACTCCGGATGCTCCGCCGCCGCGGTGGCGAACTGTTCGTCGATGTCCGCGACCACTTCGGCACCCTTGTCGGGGACGCCGAGCGCGGAGGCCACCATCGAGATCTGCTCGTCGCGCGGCGTCAGATATGCCGTGGCGCCCTTCGGGGGACCGACCGTGGTGGCGATCGCCGAGAGCGTGTCGTACCGGCCCTGATCGCCCGAACTGGCGGTGTCGAGGATGAGATCGGGTGCCAATGCGGCGATCTGCTCGAAGGACGGGTCGACGGTACCGATGATCTCCGGAGACTCCGAGTAGCCGTTCTCGACCCACGGGCCGACTCCGTCGCCACCGAAGGCCAGCCAGTCGCTCACGCCGACGGGCTGGACGCCGAGCGCCAGTGCCGTCTCCGCGTCGCCCCATCCGAGGGCGGCGACGCGCTCGGGCTGTGATTCGACGGTCACATCACCGAACATGGTGGCGATGGTGGCGGGAAACGCTCCGGATCCGTTGTTGCTCGTCTCGTCGGCCGAATCGCTGTCGGTCGAGCCGCACGCTCCCACGGCGAGCGTGGTGGCCACCATCAGCGCCACAAGTCGGAGTTTCACAGGTGTCCTCGTTTCACTTGCCGGTGCACGTCGTATGTGCGTTAGGTGATCCTAACCCCCGGTGGGGGCGGCACGGTATCTCGGCGGCCGAGTTACATCGACTGTGCCCATCGACCGATATCGCCACGTTCGAGCGCGAGTGCGAGCAGGTCCGGGAAACGGTCCGGGGTGCACGCGAACGCCGGCACGCCCAGAGCGCCGAGCGCCGCCGCATTGTCCCGGTCGAACGCCGGAGCGCCGTCGTCCGATAGCGCGAGCAACACCACCACCTGGACCCCGGCGGCGAGCATCTCGCGCACCCGGGAGAGCATTTCGGCCCGGATGCCGCCCTCGTACAAGTCGGAGATCAGCACGAACAGCGAGTCCGTGGGGCGCGTGATGAGGGTCCGGCTGTAGGCGATCGCCCGGTTGATGTCGGTGCCCCCACCCAGTTGCGTGCCGAACAGCACGTCGACAGGGTCGGTGAGCTTGCCCGTGAGGTCCACCACGGCGGTGTCGAAGACGACGAGGGAGGTACGCAGCGCCTGCATCGAGGCGAGCACCGCAGCGAAGACCGCCGCGTACACCACGCTCGACGCCATCGATCCCGACTGGTCCACGGCGAGCACCACGTCCCGCTGCACCGCCTGGGAGCGTCGCCCCAAGCCGACGAGACGCTGCGGAACCACGGTGCGATAGTCGGGTTGGTAGTGCGCCAGATTGGCGCGGATCGTGCGGTGCCAGTCGATGTCGCGAGTTTTCGGATTCGAGGTCCGGGACGATCGGTCGAGGGCTCCCGACACCGCGGTCCGGGTGCGCTGGGCGATGCGTTCCTCGACCTCACGGACGACTTTTCCGACGACCGCTCGTGCTGTCGCCCTGGTGGTCTCGGGCATCACGCTGTTGAGGCTCAGCAGGGTGCCGACGAGATGCACGTCGGGTTCGACGGCGTCGAGCAGTTCCGGTTCGAGCAGCAGCCTGTCGAGTCCGAGGCGGTCGACCGCGTCGCGCTGCATCACCTGCACGACCGTCGTCGGAAAATACGTGCGGATGTCGCCGAGCCAGCGTGCGACCTTCGGGGCCGAGGCGCCCAGTCCGCCGCTGCGCGGTCCTCCG
This sequence comes from Rhodococcus sp. NPDC060084, assembly GCF_042730335.1. Taxonomy (NCBI): domain Bacteria; kingdom Bacillati; phylum Actinomycetota; class Actinomycetes; order Mycobacteriales; family Nocardiaceae; genus Rhodococcus; species Rhodococcus sp. NPDC060084. Next base: position 101,345 of record NZ_JBHWWX010000003.1, on the reverse strand, counting down.
GTCCCGTCCGCGTCGGTGTCGTACAACGCGGCGAGGGCCGCGTCCATCGCCGAATCGGTTCCCGCGCCCAGCGCGGTGGTAGATTCTTCCGCGGCATCGCCGAGGAGAAGTCGCCAGCGCCGCATTCGCTCGTCGAACTCCGTTGTCATGCCGGGACCCCCAGAATCAAGGCGGATGCCGCGACTGCGCGACGGCCGCGTTCGGCGTCGAGTGCCGCAGAGGTGCGGTGCTCGGGGCCCCCTCGCACGGCCCGGCCGAGCAGGCTGCGTTCCCCGTGCGCGAACGAACCGAACGTGCGTCGCAGCACGGGCAGGACGTCGACGAATTCCTCGGAGCGCAGACCCGACACCCACGTGTCGATCAGGGACAGCAGATCGCGGTCGTGCACGAGCAGCAGCCCTCCACCGCCGACGAATCCGTCGATCCAGCGTGCCTTCGCGGCCGCCGCGGACCCCACCGACAACGCGCGGGCGACCCGCACAGCGGTCGCGCGTTCGTCCAATCTCCCCACATCGCGAAGCATCCGGACCGTCCGGCCGGTGAGCACGCCGTCGACATCGTCGCGGTCGCACACCGAAGCGAGCGTGTCGAGCCAGCGTTCCGTCGCGCCGGGATCGTCGCGCAATGCCAGAGCCGTGTGCACCTCGTCGACGGCGTTTCGTACCGTGTCGGCGGCGTCGGTGTCGAGCCCGGTGACGGCGGACGGCAGGCCCGCGCAGACGCGAGCGAGGACCGCATCGGCGACATGCACCAGCGAGGACAGATCGGTCCCGCGCACATCGCCGTAGCGGACCGTACGGATCAGCGACGGGAGTGCCGACATCAGATGCAGCACATCGTGATCGAGCGCGGCGGCCGCGTCGATCGCAGTGACCAGTTGGGGCACCGCGTCGCGCAGATCCGCGAGCAATGCCTGTTCGAGCAGGTCGGTGACCTCGCCGAGCGTGGTGCCCGCGGTCCGGGCGCGGTCGAGCACCGTGGCTGATGCGGCGGCCTCGACGGTGGTGCCCCACCGGGACGCCTCCACGATGGCGACCGCCAGTTCCGGATCCCATTGCAGCGACCAGGTCTCGCGAAACGTTCCCGTCGAACGCACCGCGCTCTCGGCCGGTAGCGCCCACTCGATCCCGAGCAGCGACAACTTGTGCAACAGGCGGGATCGTTGCAGATCGAGATCTTTGCGGAGGTCGAGGTCCAGCTTCTTGGCGATCGGGGCGCGTTTGAGCCGAAGGCTTTTCGAGCGCGCCTGCAGGTCGGCGTCCAGCGGAACCGTCGGGGTGTCCTCGGGAACCGCGCCGAGTGCTTCTCCGATCACGAGTGTGCGCGCCACGAAGTCGAGCAGCACCTCGTCGCCGTCGCACAGGACCGCACGGGTGGCCTCGACGGCCTCCGCCAAACCGGGCACTGCACGGCCGCGCAGCGCCGCGAGCGTATCGGCGAGGCGGGTCGCTTCGATGACATGCGCGCTCGAGACCGGGAGGTCTTCCTCGCGCAACACCCGCGCGACGCGGGTGAACCAGCGTGCGGTCGTGTCGTCCGGGTAGCGGAAGAGGTGGTCGTACCAGCCGGGCGAGGTGATGCCGGCGCCGTAGCCGGACGCGGCAGAGAGCCGCGAATGGGTCCACGGCACCCACGTGAGCGCCGCTTTCACCTTCGGAAGACCTCTGAGCACGCGCGCGTCCGGCGCCGCCGGACCGAGCGGGCCGCTCAGGGCGGGCGCGTGCATCGCCCCGCACACGACGGCAATGTTGCGGGCACCGGCCTTGACGGCCGTGCGCAACACCTGCCGCATGTGGGCTTCGCGGCGCGCCGTGTGTTCGTCGAGTTCCACGTCGGCGCGCAAGGCCGCCATCGCCGCAGTGATCTCGTCGAACGCTCCGGCCCCCGACTCCTCCTCCGCCGAGGCATGCTCGATCACGGCATCCCACCACTGCTCGAAGTCGTCGTAACCCGCCGCGGACGCCAGCGCCGCGAGCGGGTCGGTGCGCTCCGCAGATTCCGGAGAACGGTCCGCGGCCAACGATATTGCCGCCGGAAGGTCGCAGAAGCGCACGTCGGCGTCGTGCAGGATCGCCCAGCGCAATGCCTGCCACTCCGGCGAGAACGCCGCGAACGGCCAGAACGCCGCGCGCGCGGGTTCGTCGCGCACGTAGGCGAGCAGCGCGACCGGCGGTTGCATCTCGTCGGATGCGGCAAGGGCGAGGAACGGATCGGCGTCGGCCGGTCCCTCGATCAGGACGGTGTCGGGCTCGAACTCCGCGAGGGCGCGCAGCACCGCCCGCGCCGACCCCGGCCCGTGGTGCCGGATGCCGAAGACCCGGATTTCGGCGCCGTCGCTCACCCGGTGATCTCCCGGCATGCGCGATAGAAGTCCGCCCACTCGGGACGCTCCCGCACGACCGCCTCGAGATATTCGTTCCACACCACGCGGTCGGCGACCGGGTCCTTCACCACCGACCCGAGGATGCCCGCGGCGATGTCGGTGGAGCGCAGGACTCCGTCACCGAAGTGCGCCGAGAGCGCCAGCCCACCGGTGACCACGGAGATCGCTTCGGCGGTCGACAAGGTGCCGGACGGCGACTTGAGTTTGGTGCGTCCGTCGGTGGTCACACCCTGGCGCAGTTCCCGGAACACAGTGACCACGCGCCGGATCTCCTCGGCGGCAGCAGGGATCTTCGGGAGTTCGAGCGAGGTTCCGAGTTGTTCGACGCGACGGGTCACGATCGCGACCTCGTCCTCTTCGCTGGCGGGCAGGGGGAGCACCACGGTGTTGAATCGTCGTCGCAGCGCCGAGGACAGTTCGTTGACGCCCCGATCGCGATCGTTGGCGGTGGCGATCACGTTGAAGCCCTTGCTCGCCTGCACTTCGATGCCGAGTTCGGCGACGGGCAGCGTCTTTTCCGACAGGATCGTGATGAGGGCGTCCTGCACGTCCGCGGGGATGCGGGTGAGTTCCTCGATGCGGGCGATGGCACCGTCGCGCATCGCCGTCATGATCGGCGACGGGACGAGCGCGTCCGCAGACGGTCCTTCGGCGAGCAGTCGCGCGTAGTTCCAGCCGTAGCGGACCGAGTCCTCGGACGTGCCGGCCGTGCCCTGGACCAGTCGGGTCGACGACCCGCTGATCGCAGCGGAAAGATGTTCGGACACCCACGTTTTGGCGGTACCCGGGACACCGAGCAGCAACAAGGCGCGGTCGGTGGCGAGGGTGGCCACCGCGACCTCCATCAGACGTCGCGGGCCCACATACTTGGGACTGACGACGGTGCCGTCGGACAGTTCGCCGCCCAGCAGGTACGTCACCACCGCCCACGGCGACAGGTGCCAGGACGGCGGGCGGGGCCGGTCGTCGAGCCGCGCCAGCGCCGCGAGTTCGTGCGCGTACTGCTGCTCCGCATGGGGGCGCAACAGCGTTGGTTCGGAAACGGCGTCGGTCAACTCAGCTCCTCGTGAAGGGTCTTGCGCAGGGTCAAGGTGTCGGCGGCCGTCGCGAACAGGTTCAGCCGGTCGAGGTGGTCGGTGCGGTTCGCGGCGTCGGCGAGCAGTTCGGTGAGCTCGAACGGTGCGCGATGCGCGATCAGCGCGAGGATCGTCCGGAACGAGCGGACGCCGGTTCCCTCATCGCCGTACAGCGCGATGAGTACCTTCTCCGCCAGATCCCGGGGCCACGGCGCGGGGAGAGCGCCGAGCAGGTCGGGGTCGAGCAGGGCGCGGCCGGCCGAGTCGTGCAGATGCGCCACCAGTACGGGGCGGGGCAGCGCCTGCGCGACGTCGGCACCGACCGTGCCGTCGCGGCGCAGCAGTGCGGCGGCCCATTCTCCGTTGCGATGCAGGGCAGTGGCCGCAGCCCAGCCCGCGTCGAGCGCCTCGCGTGCGGGTTCGCCGACGCGGTACCCGAGTACCTGCCGGGCGGTCGGAGCGATGTGCTGCCACGCGGACGGAGGAGCGGAGGACACGACCGTCGTCAGCCGGCGCATCGCGACACCACCCGGCCGGGAGGCGCCCTCGTCCACGCCGTCGCGCAGCGCTTCCGCGTCGAGTCGGTCCGGGACCTCGACCACGAGATCGCCGTCGTCGACGCGTGTCCACTCCCGCACCCGCCGGGACATCCGCTCGGCAAAATCGGAGTCGGGGAGGCGGCGCAGCAACCCGAGGGCGGTCGCGCGGACCTTGCGGCTGCGGTCGTCGAGCGCGTGCTCGAGCAAGGCTTCGTCGTGCTCGCCGAGGCCGTTCGTCAGCAGTTCGAGCAGCGCCGCTCGCTGCGCCGCCGTCTCCGACGACCACGACGCCGTCAGTCGCGCTGCGGCGGCATGGGGGTCGGCGGCCCGCGCCACCGCGAACCATCGGCGGCGCTGCGCAGGCGAGCCGTGCAGCCAGAGTCGTTCGTCGGCCGGGTCGGGTGCGACGAGGTGGGACCACTCCGGGTTGAGCGCCGCCACCCACTGGCCGCGGGCGCCGGCGAGGCGCAGCAGGTGCTCGCGGTGTGGGGTGTCGGGCGCGGCGAACCACAGCAGATCCACCACGATCTCGTGCGGTGCCCGGAACCGCTCGGCGAGCGCGAACCACTCCGGAAGAAGGGGCGAGCGGACGACGAGCAGTCCACGCAACCGCTCGGCTGCCGCCGGTGGGAGCGTGAGGCGGTCGTCGTCCGGGGCAGGGCTCGGCAGTGTGCGCACCGTGGGGAGGGTCGCGGCGGTGAGGAACGCGGACTCGAGGGCGGCGGCCGCGAGCAGACGCGAAGCCGGATCGCCGGTCAGCGCCGTCGCCGCGTCCGCGGTGTGCAGCGTCGACGTTGCCGGTGCCGAGCGGGCTGTGCCGAGCAGCGCCGCGGTCGACAGGGTTTCGAAGGTCTCCGTCACAGTGACAACTCCTGTCCTGCCGTGAACAACGACGCCGGTGCCAGGCGGGTACCGTCCCAGTCTCCGCATACCGTCAGCGGGTGGCCACCCGCGACCGTGAGTAGTCGCCACCGCGTGTCGTCGTCACCGCCGAGCGGCAGCGCGCGACCGTGCCGGTCGACGAGGTGCCAGGACCCGTCCGATCCGACCGGAACGACGCTGTCGAGCAGCATCGGCCACGAGCGGATCCACGGGTCGGCGCCCAGCACACGGGCGTACTCGTCGAGTGCCGCATCGAAATCCGGTGCGGTCCCGGGCAAGGAGGCAGGCAGCGTGGTGAACGGTTCGGGATCGGCGTACCGCTCGCCGACGAGCGCGCGGAGCGGTGCGGCACCGGGATAGAAATGCAGGTCGGCGTCGACGAGCATGCCCGGCGGGGGAGTCGCGTCGGGGAACCGGGCGGTGCCGTGGGAGAAATCCAGAAGGATCGCCCAGCGTCCGGTGTCGCGGCCACGTAACCACACCTTGCGGGTGAACAGTCGGCTGTCCTCGGAGATGCGGGTCGCGAGTACCTGCCATCGGTCGCGGACGGGCGGCTCGGAACGCACGTCGTCGGCGCGGGTGGGGAATCCGAGGTGGGTGCGCACCGACCGCGCGAGAGGGTCGGGCAGGTCGTCGATCTGCCGGTACGCGACCACCAGCAGATGCAGACGCGCGTACTCGGTGAGCACCCGGGCGGGCCAGTCCACCTCGGTCGCGACGACCCCGGCGAGAGCGCGCAGTGTCGAGGCGACGCCGGGGACCTGCGCATCGACCATGCGAGCCGCGATGTCGTCGTAGGTGGAGTACCCGTGGTCGACGGCACCGAGACCGCTGCGGATCCGGTCGGTCAGCCAGCGGTCGAGTTCGTCGAGCCCGGCGGCCGCGCGCTCGGCGCGGCGCTGGACGGTCGCCGGATCGGGAGCCTTTGCGGGTTCGTCGCCCGGCTCATCCGGGGGAGTGGTCTGCGCGGCGCGTGACGCGAGCCATTCGGTGACCGAGCCGGGTGGGTCAGCCTTCGGCACCATGCCGTCGGACCAGCGCATGAGCAGGGCGAGTGCGTGCTTGCACGGGAGTTTCCGGCTCGGGCACGTGCATGTGTAGGCGGGGCCGTCGAGGTCGATCGCGGTGCGGTAGACAGCGGTGCCCCGGCCGCGGCATTCGCCCCAGAGCGCGCCGTCCTGCCGCCCCGTATCGATCCACCCCGACACCAGTCCGCGCGCAGCGGTCAGCGAGGACGGATCAGGTGCGGCGGCAGCGATCCGATCGGGGGGCCAGGGGCTTGTCACGTCCTGAGAACGTACGGCAGGGTTCCGACAGCGACCGAATCGTCAGGATGTGGCACGGGTGTTCAAACGCCTCCGGATGCCGTCGACGAAGAGTGTCAGGCCGAAGTCGAAACGGATGGCGGGATCACCGTCGAGGAGATCGTCGTCCGAGGTCGGCGCCGTCTCCGTCGCGACATCGGGCGATACCGGCCCCCGCGTCAGCGCGCCGAGTTCGGCGAGTTGCGCGCGGGACTGCTCGTCGACGGTGTGGCCGAGTACATAGTGCAGCAGCGCGTAACCGGCGAGTTCGGCGTGCGCGCGGGAAAGCCCTCCGCGCTGCGCCGCGGCGACGAACGCATCGCGGGCGCGGGAAGTGGTCAGCCGCGACGCGTAGGTGGATGCGACGAGTTCGGCGCCGTCGCGATGGGCGAGCAGAGCGGAGCGCAACCGGTGGGCGAGTTCGGTGAGCGCATCGTCCCAGTCGGGGGAGTCCGGTTCCGCGTCGACGCCGTCGAGGATGCGGTCGGCCATCGCGCCGAGAAGAGTCTGTTTGTTGGGGAAATGCCAGTACAGCGCGCCGGGCTGAACGCCGAGCGAGGTGGCGAGCTTGCGCATTGTGAGGTCGCCGAGCCCGTATTCGTCGAGGATCGCCATGGCGCCGTCGAGAACGTCGCCGCGTCGCAACTGCACCGTGTCCGCTCCTGTCCGTCCCGCTGTGTCTGGGCCTCCCGTTGACAGTATCGGACCCCCCACCTAACCTGAACGCCGTTCAATTGAACACCGTTCAAGTTTTCTCATGTCAGGAGACGCAGTGACCCAGGCGCCCGCTCGCACCGACATCCTCGACCTCGCTCGCGACCAGGTACTCCGGGGCGGGGTCGGGTTCGACCGCGACCGGATGCTCGACGTGCTCCGCCTGCCCGACTCCCGGCTCGAGGAACTACTCGACGTCGCGCACGACGTCCGCATGGCGTGGTGCGGACCGGAGGTGGAGGTCGAAGGCATCGTCAGCCTCAAGACCGGCGGCTGCCCCGAGGACTGCCACTTCTGCTCCCAGTCCGGCCTGTTCGCCTCACCGGTGCGCGCCGCGCGCCTCGACATCCCGTCGCTCGTGGAAGCCGCCAAGCAGACTGCCAAGACCGGCGCCACCGAGTTCTGCATCGTCGCCGCCGTGCGCGGCCCCGACGAGCGGTTGATGGCCCAGGTCGCCGCCGGCGTCGAGGCGATTCGCAACGAGGTCGACATCCAGGTCGCGTGTTCCCTCGGCATGCTCACCCAGGACCAGGTCGACCAACTCGCGGCCATGGGCGTCCACCGCTACAACCACAACCTCGAAACCGCGCGCTCGTACTTCAACCACGTCGTCACCACCCACACCTGGGAGGAACGATTCGAGACACTCCGCATGGTGAAAGAGGCCGGCATGGAGGTGTGCTGCGGCGGCATTCTCGGGATGGGCGAAACCTTGGAGCAGCGAGCAGAATTCGCGGCTGACCTCGCGTCGGTCGAACCCGACGAGGTGCCGCTGAACTTCCTCGATCCGCGGCCCGGCACGCCGTTCGCAGATCGGGAGGTGCTCCCGGCCACCGAGGCACTCAAGGCGATTGCGGCATTCCGGCTCGCCCTGCCGCGCACCATCCTCCGGTTCGCCGGCGGCCGCGAAATCACCCTCGGTGATCTCGGTGCGAAGCAGGGCATGCTCGGCGGCGTCAACGCCGTCATCGTCGGCAACTACCTCACCACCCTCGGGCGTCGTGCCGAAACCGACCTCGACCTGCTCGTCGATCTGCGGATGCCGATCAAGGCACTCGGCGAAAGTATCTGACGTGTTCGACGCGTACACCGGTGCCGAACTCGTCGACGGTCTCGAGGTCGAGAGCCGCCGGGGAGTTCGGCTGGGTCTCGAACCACCCCGGTACTGCACGCTGTGTGGTCGGCGGATGGTCGTGCAGGTCATCCCCGACGGATGGTGGGCGCGGTGTTCACGCCACGGCATCATCGATTCGTCCCGCAACGAGCAACGCTGACCGGAAGGCGATCAGAGGTCCGAATCCGGCGAGGAAGGTGGTACCTGCCGGACGACGCGGGCGGGCACGCCCGCAGCCACCACGTTCGGCGGCAGATCGCGCGTCACCACCGCTCCGGCCCCGACAACAGTGTTCTCGCCGATCGTCACTCCGGGACAGACGATCACGCCGCCCCCCAGCCACACGTTGTCGCCGATGGTGATCGGTTCGGCAGCTTCCCATTTCGCGCGCCGCAGTTCGGCATCGAGAGGGTGGGTGGGTGTGAGCAACTGGACGTTGGGTCCGATCTGCACATCGGCGCCGATCGAGATCCGCGCGACGTCCAGCATGACCGCTCCGAAGTTGACGAAGGTTCGCGGCCCGATCGTGATGTTGTATCCGTAGTCCACATACAGCGGGGCGCGCACTTCGGCACCCTCGCCCAATGATCCGACCAGGGCCGCCAAGATCGCTCGCCGGGCTGCGGGATCCGTGACGCTCGACGAATTGAACTTCTCGCTCAGTTCCGCTGCGCGCGACGCGTCGGCAACGAGTTCGGGGTCGTCCGCGATATACAGTTCGCCCGCCAGCATGCGTTGCTTCTGACCTGTCACATCGCTCCTTCCTCGACCGTGAGATTCACACGGACATCGGTAGGTCCACACGTGAAAGCTACGCTGCCGACCGCGCCGAGCGTGCTCTACGGGAATATCGCGCCCGCCATCCCGTCCGTCCGGTGGGCATTCTGCTTTTGAATCTGTCTAGCGGGTCTTGCGTCGGTAGACGGCCGTTGCCGTGAAGAACCGATGACGGCGACCCAGGTCACGGCCAGAGTAAAGACGAGCAGATTGCCCGCCGGTTTCGCGCTCGAACTCACTTCGCGAACCGGATGCGGGCACGATCGCTGAGCGCAGCGGCATCCCCTGTGGGTCGACCGGGGCCCGATGGCTATGCGCCGAATCCACCGTCGATGTCGAGGCTGGAGCCGGTGATGTAGGCGGCCTCCGGGCCTGCGAGGTAGGCGACCAATGCGGCAACCTCGGCGGTGGTCCCGAAGCGGTCTACTGCCATCACTCCCAGCATGTTCGGGGCAGCGGGACCGTCGGCTGGGTTGGCATCGGTGTCGATCGGGCCGGGCTGGATGTTGTTGACCGTGATGTTTCGCGCGGCCAGGTCCCGGGCGAGGCCTCGCGTCAGACTTGCCAGTGCTCCCTTGGTCATGGCGTAGACGGATTGACCGGGAAACGGGGTCCGATCGGCGTTGATGCTGCCGATGTTGATGATCCGGCCGCCGCTGCCCATGTGGCTGAGTGACGCGCAGATGGTGACGACCGCAGATCGCACATTGATGGTGAGCATCGCGTCGATCTCGTCCATCTTCAACTCGTCGATCGGGCCGAAGGTGCCGACCGCGGCGTTGTTGATCACGATGTCGAGACTCCCGAATCGCTCGACGGTCTGTGTGACAGCAGACGTCACGTCCTCCTCTTTCATGCTGTCCGCGTGGATGGCGTGTGCGATGCCACCGCTCGCGATCACCGCGGCAGCGACGTCTTCGTCCCGGGTCCGGGAGTTGGCATATGTAAACGCCACCTGCGCACCGTCTGCGGCGAGGCGCGCCACGATCCCTGCGCCGACGCCTCGCGATCCTCCTGTCACCAGTGCGGTCTTGCCTTCGAGCGGTCGTGTGTTCATGAGCGGAACGTCCCTTCGTGGTTATTGAATGGTTGCTCAAATAAAGAGGACTTGCGTCCCGAAGTCAAATTTGAGGGATCATTCAATAATGGGTACTCTCGCGTGCATGGCCAGGCCTAGGAAGTTCGACGAGCAGGACGTCTTGACCGCTGCGAGGGACACGTTCTGGCGGGGCGGCTACAAGGCCACATCGGTTCAGGATCTCGCCGAGGCGACCGGACTCGGAGCGCAGAGTCTCTACGGTGCGTTCGGCAGCAAACGGGACCTGTTCATGCGGATTCTCGACGAGTACTGCGCGACCCAGGCTGCCGGCCTCGAAGCCGCGGTCACCGCCGACCCCAGTCCGTGGCACGGGCTCACTACCGCAGTGGTGTTCGAAGACGACGGCCGCATGGAGTTGCCGCCCCAAGGTTGCCTGATGGCCAACAGCATCGCGGCGCTCAGTGCTCAGGACGACGACGTGCAAGCGCGTGCGTGCCGCGTGTACGCCGACACGCTCGCGCTGTTCGCGCGGCAGATCACCGAGGCCCAAGAGAAAGGCGAGATCGATTCCGATGTCGATCCGACGGAAACGGCCAGGGCCTTGATCGCCGTCATGCAGGGCATCGAGTTCCTGCAGAAATCGGGTATCGCCGAGGACGAGGTGCGACGTCTGAAGCACGCTGCGCTCGACATGATCGAACGATCCGTGACGAAAACCGTTGACTCCGAGGAGCTTCAGCCGTGACAACCATAGGAATCCTCGGGGCGGGGGAAGTGGGTGGCCAGATCGCGCGAGCAGCGATCGGGGCCGGATACGCGGTGATCATCGCCAATTCGCGAGGCCCCGAGACTCTGACGGATCTTGTCGACGAACTCGGCCCGTCGGCATGCGCCGACACGGCTGCCGGCGCTGCGGCTGCGGGCGACTTCGTAGTGGTGGCCGTTCCCTTACGGCTCGAAAACAACATGCCGGTGCGCGAACTGGCCGGCAAGATCGTGCTCGACACCAACAATTACATGCCCTGGCGCGACGGCCACTTTCCCGTCCTCGATTCGGGTGAGAAGACGGTGCACGAACTTCGGCAGGAGCAGCTTCCGCTTTCGAAGGTAGCCAAGGCGTTCACTCACATCCAAGCGCCCCGCCTCCTCACCTCCGCGAAGCCGGCGGGAAGCCCCGACCGTCACGCGCTCTCGGTCTCGAGCGACTTCCCCGATGCCGTCGAATTGGTCACCAGGTTGTACGACGACTTCGGGTTCGACACCGTCGACAACAGCCCCCTCAGCGAGTCGTGGCGCAGCGGTCCGGGCCAGCCTGCGTGGCTCGCACACGAACACCAGACGCGAGAAGATCGACATCCCGGCTCCAGCAATGGTCCGTGGACTGTTCCACCGGCTGGACAGACCGGCGGACCGGCGTAGTGCACGAGCGTTGGCGCGAACATCTGGCGGGGGGACCGGAACGGTAACCGTCACCATGGTGTGCACGCGAAAGCAGGAGGTAGGGATCGGATGACGGGCAAGGCAGATCCGTGGGGCGATGGCACTGTTGGGGCTGAGCCCGGCAACCCGTGGGACGATCGGTCGCTCGATGACGAGGCATGGGCCGCACAGCCGCAGCTCGAGTCAGACACGGCGGAGTGGCGCGAGCGATGATCCCCATCTGCTGTTGATCGAAGAACTCGAGAAGTCGGGTTGCGAGTGCATCGATCTCCGACTCGACCGAGTCCGGGCTGCACCCTTCGAGTTGTGACCAGTGCGCAAGTAGCTTCAGGTACCGCTCGCGCCGGAGGTCGTCGATCATCGTTGCCTCGTAGCCCGTGAGCAGGAACTCGGGCGCGCTCCCCGACATCGAGAGGACTTCGACGAGGTCCCGGTCCAGCCGAAGAGCCGAACCGACCTCGACGGACGGAGCGCCGTCGATGGCGTCGGACAAGGCCGTGGTCAGTCCCGCGGGCAGCGCTGAGATCGGATTGCCGCGATCAACCTCGGCGAGCATCGCGGTGAGCTGCATCTTCTTGCGTGCGAGGATGTTCTGTTCCTTCTCGATGCCGGCGATCAAAGCCCGAAGGTCCGCGGCGACGTCGCGTTCGTCTTCACTCGATCTTTCGTCGGAGAGGATGGCGGCGACCGACCCGAGAGGAACTCCACTGGTCGCCAGCCAGCGGATTCGCATCAAGCGGACAGCGTCGGTGAGGGTGTATTCACGGTAGCCGTTGGATCGACGCCGCGGCTCGTTCAGCAGGCCGAGTCGGTGGTAGTGCCGCACGGTCCGCGTCGTTGTGCCGGCAAATTCGGCGAGCTGGCCTATTCGCATGAATCAAGTCTCAACTATGACGCAAGGTCAAGGTCAAGGGTTCCCCTGCCCACACCGGCGCTTTCGAGGAGTCGCCGGGCACGACGACCACGCATCCAGCTGCGGGTCTGTAGCTGTTCTCTTTGTTTCAAACCTGTTGGCCCGTGAACAACCCCGCGTGTTCTGTGAACCGGGCTGCAATGGGGACGAAACATGGTCTCGGTAGCCTGGTCGCTCCGACACCGACCGGAGGCTCATTGTGCCTGAACAGTTCTCACGGAATGCGGCAGAACTTCTCACGAGGGGTCTCGGCCGTCGCCGTTTCATTCAGAGCGTGGTAGCGGTCGGTGCCGGCGTGGGTGTGGCAGGGGCAGCCGCGGCGTGCTCGGACGCATCAGCGGGACCGACAGTTTCCTCACCTGCTCTGCCGTATGCGGGCGGGATTCCGTTCCTGCAGCCGGGCCAAGGTGACCGGTCCGGCGACATATACCTGGGATCGCTCCCCGACGAAGTGCTCTGGGGCTACGTGCCGAATGTGCACACCAGTCCGGTGGTCCAGATGAGGTCGGGACAGACAATCACCATCGACACCGTCTCCCACGAGGGAATACTCGAAGACCAGGGCCGCAACCCCATCGACTACTTCGGTACGAAAGGTGTCGCCGCCGGCGACGTGCTCCAGGACGCTGCGGCGATCGCCGCCGAATACAACCGCACACCACGTGATTTCGGCAAGGATGGACCCCACGTAGTCACCGGACCGGTCTTCGTCGAAGGTGCCGAACCCGGCGATGTCCTCAAGATCGAGACCTTGGAGATCATCCCCCGAGTTCCGTACGGTGTCGTCTCCAGTCGGCACGGCAAGGGTGCGCTTGCGAGGACCGGTGACGGTGGCGCACCCGCGGGTATCGAGATCGCCGAGGTGATGCCACCGGTCTCCACAGACGGGCGAACCGGTGCCGATCCCACCTCGCACGGCAACGTATCGGTCTTCACGACCATCGAAAACGGGCTGGGGGTCATGCCCTTCGGGCAGAACTCTCGCGTCCAGTTTCCGCTCCGCCCGTTCATGGGCATGATGGGCGTCGCATTTTCCACCGACGCCGATCCGACCTCACCCAACTCGAACTCGATTCCGCCGACACTGGGTGGTGGCAACATCGATATCCGGTTGCTGGGCGAAGGTTCCTCCTTCTACCTACCCGTCTTCGCCCCCGGCGCACTCTTCTACGTCGGTGACCCGCACATGGCGATGGGGGACGGTGAAGTGGCGCTCACCGCAATGGAAGGTTCACTGCGCGGGACCTTCCGACTGACCGTCTGCAAACCAGGATCGGGAGATGCACCGAGTGTCGCCTACGGCTACCCGTTCGCGGAAACAACCGAGTCTTGGATCCCCATCGGGCTGTCCGACCCCGACGGCGCGATCGACGGTCAGGGCAGTGACCTCAATGTTGCGATGCGGAGGGCTGTCGTCAATGCTCTGGACTTCCTCGAAAAGGACCAGGGCATGGACCGCGCGACCGCGTACGCATATCTCTCGGCAGCGGCCGACTTCACGGTGTCGCAGGTGGTCGACCGGACCGTGGGCGTTCACGGGCAGATCTACAAGGATCATTTCAGCTGATCATTGCCAATCGCCGAGATCTACCGCGACGAGATGCCGATCCTGCTCTCGACCGGTTGTCAGCGGCGTGTCACCCACTTGTTGACCAACCGGTTGAGCCTTGCCGGTGAGCACTGCGCGACCGTCGCGAGCACTCGTGCCTGCCATCCCACCGCACGGTGCACCCGGCCCCAGGCACGCCCCGGGCGGGTCGCCTCGTAAAGTCCGGCGGCGACATCGTCTGCAGTCAGGTGGATGCCCAGCGTGCGGACGGCACCGACGTTCATGTCGTGCGTCATCGCGGTCTCGACGAACAGCGGCCACAACGCGAACACTCGAATATCGTGCGGGCCCCATTCGAGTTCGAGAGCCTCCGTCAGACCGCGCACCGCAAACTTGGAAGCGCTGTACGTGGCGAGGTCGCGTTGCCCGTAGATCGCCGACGCCGAACAGAGGTTGACGACCTGCGCGCCCGGGGTGCGGCGCAGATACTCGAAGGCACTGTGGCATCCGAGGACGGTGCCCGTGACGTTGACGTCGATGATCCGGCGGTGCCGTTCGGCCGGAGTGTCCTCGAACGGACCGGACGACAGAATGCCGGCGTTGTTGACGAGGATGTCGAGCCGACCGTCCGGGCAGAACTCCGACAGGGCACGGGCCCAGGCGTCGGCGTCGGTGACGTCGAGAATGCCCGTGACCATGTCGGGCTGCGCGTCGGCGAGGCTGTGCAATCCCGCCACGTCGACGTCGAAAGCGCCGACGCGGTAGCCGTGTCGCGCGAACTGCAGTGCGGTGGCCCGTCCGATTCCGGATGCGGCACCGGTGACGAACACGCTGGGTCTGCTCATGCGACGAGCCTAGACACCGGGCTCGGTATACACGCTCGCCGCGACTCCGCGTCGGCGAAGGGCTTGAACGAGGCCCGCGCATCCGTGTAGCTCAGCCCGGGGGACACCGGCTTGCTGATCCCACCTTTCGTCGCGGTGGTCGGGCAGGATCGGGAGATGGCTCCGACCGGTCTGAGCACCATCGGACCGCCCGAGGTATGCCTGGCGGGGGTGAAATCCGCTCGTCCGCGCGAGGTCATCCTCGACCACCCGATCAACGTCGATCCGACCTGGTGAACGATGCCCCGTAGGAGCGGTGCCTTCCCGGAGGACCCGTCGCCGGACAGGACGCTGCCGGTTATCGTTTGAGCGCTTCGGCCCTCGTCGTCGGTTGGACTCGGGTTCTGTGGCCTATCCGACCGGGGAGACTCGTTCAGTACGTGGTTGTCAGCGGTGAGCTGGCTACCAGCGGCGGTGACCTGCGCGATGGTGCGCCCCATTGGGAGACGAAGTCGGGGTTCTCGGCGGCAAGTCGATCGCTGACGCCCTGGGTTGCGCTGCGCCGTCGGCGACCGCGTCAGCGGGTGGACAGCTGCGTGCCGATGACGCGCAGCAGGTCGAGTTTGGCGGCGTCGTCGGTGCCGGGGGTCGCGGTGAAGACGAGGAGGCGATGGCCGGTCTCGGTGTCGAGCAACGTCTGGCAGTGCAGCGTCAGCTCGCCCACGTCGGGATGCGCGAAGCGCTTGGTCATCGGATGCTTTTCGGCGACCTCGTGGTCGGCCCACACGGCCGCGAACTCCGGGCTCACCCGCTTGAGTTCGGCGACGATCGCGCCCGCGCGCGAGCGGTCGCCGGTCCGCGCGTACACGGCCCGCAGCTCGGCGACGAACGTGCGCCCCCGCAGGTCGTGGTCGGCGCGCGCGTACACGTCGCGCGATTCCGGCTCGGTGAACCACCGGTACACGGTGGCGCGGCGCAGTCCGCTCAGCTCCCGCGCGTCGCCGAGGAGCGCACGGGCGGGCTCGGTCTGGGCGAGGGTTTCCCCCAGCTCGGTCACGACCTGCGCGGGGGTGTCGGTGAGACGCTCGAGGATCCGCTGTATCCCGGGTGAGACGTGCAGATCTGCCGTGACACGCTCGGGAGCGGCGTGCCCGCTCAGCCGGAACAGATGGTCGCGCTCGGCGCGGTCGAGGTGCAGGGCACGGGCCAGGGCAGCGAGGATCTGCACGGAGGGCTGCGGTCCCCGCGACTGCTCGAGCCGGTTGAGGTAGTCCGTAGACATGCCCGCCAGCACGGCGACCTCTTCCCGCCGCAGCCCGGGCGTGCGCCGTCGGGGACCGCGCGGCAGTCCGACGTCTTCAGGCTGCAGTGCTTCGCGGCGCTTGCGCAGGAACTCGGCCAGCTGATGCATGCTCTCATCCTCCTCGTGTGCGCGGCGCCGAGCCAGGTATCCGCGGTCCCTCGATCGCTGGGGCCTGGATGGGCGGACGGATGCGGCGGAGCCTGAGGACATGACCAACGAACGAATCATCCTCATCACCGGCGGCTCGCGTGGGCTGGGCCGCGCCGCCGCCCTCGCCCTCGCCGACGGCGGCGACGACATCGTGCTCACCTACCGTAGCGATGCGGAGGCAGCAGCCGCCGTGGTCGCCGAGGTCCGCGCGCGAGGACGGCGGGCGGTGGCCCTCGCGCTGGACACCACCGCCCCCGAGACCTTCGCGGAGTTCGCGGAGCGGTTGCGTGAGACTCTCGACACCCAGTGGGCCCGCGACACGTTCGACGTTCTGGTGAACAACGCCGGTTATGGCGGTGCCGCACCCGTGGGAGCCTTCGACCGCGACGGCATCGAGCGCCTCGTCTCCGTGCACTTCACGGGTGTCGTGCTGCTGACCCAGCAGCTGTTGCCCGCGCTCGCGGACGGCGGCCGCATCCTCAACGTGTCCACGGGGCTGACCCGCTTCGCCGCGCCCGGCATGGCGGTGTACGCGGCGGTCAAGAGCGCGGTGGAGACCTTCACGGTGTATCTCGCGCAAGACCTGGGCGCCCGCGGCATCGCCGTGAACGTCATCGCGCCGGGAGCGACCGCCACCGACTTCGGCGGGGGCGCAGTGCGCGACGACGAGCGATATCGCGCCGTGGTGCTGCCGACGGTCGCGATGGGCCGCATCGGCGAGCCCGACGACATCGGGGCGGCCGTCGCCGCGATCCTCGATCCCCGGATGGCGTGGGTCACCGGTCAGCGGATCGAGGCCTCCGGCGGCCAGCGACTGTGACGGCGGGTGTAGCGGGCTGAGCGGAGCGGCCGTTCTCTTCGCGGCACTGCTGGTCACGCCTTCATCGGCGAGGTGATCAACTCGAACCCGGCGCAGGTCGTCGCGGCCGGCGCCGGGTTCGCCGCGGTCGGTTTCGAGCCGAGTCCGTAGATTTTCCGACCACCCGCAGGCACCGGCGCCGCGTCTGTTCACGAACGCACGTGCATCCGTTCGCCTTGGGGACCGAAGATCGCCAACACCTCGCACGCGTCGGGGCCGGGATTGCCGATCCAGTGGGGAGTACGGGTATCGAATTCGACGACCTCTCCTGGTGAGAGCACCATGTCTCGGCTACCGAGGATCAGACGCAGCCGCCCGCTGAGGACGTAGAGCCACTCGTAACCCTCGTGCGTCTGCAACGTCGGCTGGGCAACGTCGTCGACGGTGGGAAGCACCATCTTGAAGGACTGAAGGCCGCCGGGACGCCGGGTCAGCGAAAGGAACGTCCGGCCGTGCCGGGTCACCGCCTTCGGCCGGATTCTGGGGTCGCCGGTTTCCGGGGCGTCGACGAGTTCGTCGAGTGCGACGCGGTAGGCGCGGGCCAGCGGCAGCAGAAGTTCGAGGGTGGGCCTGCGCTGTCCCGATTCGAGCCGGGACAGGGTGCTGACGGAGATGCCGGTCTCCGCGGCGAGGTCGCCGAGGGTGGCCTCCCGCTCGAGCCTGAGCTGTCGAAGTCTCGGGCCCACGCCCTTCAGCACGTCTTCGTCTTCCATGGCATCCAGTATGCCCGACTTCTTTGCTGACTCGGCAAGAATGTTTGCCAATTCCGGTTTCGGGTCTGCACCCTGGGAACATGACGGATAACGAGAACTTCGATGTGGTGATCATCGGCGGCGGCGCTGCCGGCCTGAGCGGCGCGATGGCGCTGGGCCGGTCCCGTCGCCGGGTGCTGGTGATCGACGCCGGAGAACCCCGCAATGCCCCCGCCGAGCATGCGCACAACTACCTCGGCCGGGAAGGCGTCGCTCCGTTCGACCTGCTGGCCGACGGCAGAGCCGAGGTGGAAGCGTACGGCGTCGAAGTCACCGGCGATCGGGTGCAAGCCGTGACCCGAACAGAGCACGGCTTTGCCGTGGGCACCGGAAACGGACGTGAGGTGACAGCCCGGCGCGTGCTGATCGCGACCGGCGCGGTTGACGAGTTGCCCGACGTTCCCGGACTGGCAGCACGATGGGGCCGCGACGTGCTGCACTGCCCCTACTGCCATGGCTGGGAGGTGCGCGATCGAGCGATTGCGGTGCTGGCGACTACCCCTATGGCAGGACATCAGGGTCTGCTCTTCCGTCAACTGACCGACGACGTCGTGATCGTCGTCGCCGACGGGGTGGAACTGCCGCACGACGATGTGGAACGGATGGCCGCCATCGGTGTGCGGATCGAGCACGGCACTCCGAAGGAGGTCGTCACCGATGGTGATCGACTGGTGGGGTTGCGGCTCGCCGACGGTTCGGTCCTCGAACGGGAGGCGATCGTGGTCGGGGCGCGGCCGCAGGTACATCTCGAGTTCCTCGCGCCTCTGGGACTGGAGCCGCAAGAGGTCGAGTTCGGTGGGGTGCCGATGGGCACCGTGATCCCGGTCGACGCGATGGGAGCAACCACTGTTCCCGGTCTCTACGTAGCCGGCAACGCGACCGACATCAGCATGACCCTGATCGGCTCGGCCGCACACGGAAATCGGGTGGGCGCCTTCATCAATGCGGACCTGGCTGCCGAGGACGCCGACCGTGCGGTCGCCGAGCGCAGGGCCGAGATGTTCGAGCAACCCGCGTGGGAGGATCGCTACTCCGGGGATCGCGTCTGGAGCGGAAACGTCAACCCGCAACTCGAGGCCGAGGCATCCGCCCTCGCACCCGGGCGGGCACTCGACGTGGGCTGCGGCGAGGGTGCCGACGCGATCTGGCTGGCCGGCCGCGGCTGGTCGGTGACTGCCCTCGACTTCGCCGTCGCGGCATTGGACAAGACCGCCGCACACGCAGCCCAGGCCGGAGTCGGTGACCGCGTCACGACCCGCCAGGCAGACATCCGCAGTTGGGAGCCCGGTGAGGAGCGCTGGGACCTGGTCTCGTCGCAGTTCATGCACCTGCCCGACGGCGGAATGGTCGACGTCACCCGGCGTCTCGGCTCCGCGGTCGCCCCCGGCGGCACTCTGCTCGTGGTGGGCCACCATCCCGACGACATGGCCACCGGGCTCCGGCACGGCCACCACTCGTTCCTCTTCACTCCCGAATCGCTCGTGAAGGCGCTCGAGGACGGCAAGTGGGAGATCGAAGTCTGTGAGGCCCGATCCCGCACGGCTACCCACCCGCACACCGGCGAGGAGATCACCGTCCGCGACTCGGTGCTGCGCGCGCGACGACTCGGCTGAGTTCGCAGCGGTGTGACGTGAAGAGTGCATGCTTTTTCGCTTGACCTTCTCGCTACGGCAACTTCTACGGTCGGAGCCGAGACCGGACCGACCGGTCTCGCGGAACGATGGGAACGGATATGAGCTGGTCGATCGCGGATGTGGCGAGGATGTCGGGAGTCACCGCCCGCACTCTTCGGCATTACGACGACATCGGACTGCTCGAGCCTGCCTATGTGGGCGCCAACGGCTACCGCTACTACGAGGAGGAGCAACTGCTGCGCCTGCAGCAGATTCTCGTACTGCGTGAAATCGGACTGAGCCTCGCCGAGATCGCACACGCGGTCGACTCCGAGCCGGACACGCTCGCCGCCCTCAAACGGCAGCACGACCGTCTGCTGACGGAACGGAACCGACTGGGACGGATGGCCGACACGGTGGCGCGCACCATCGCCGAAATCGAAGGGACAATGGCAATGACCGGAAAGATCAACCGCCCGGAGAACCTGTTCGAGGGCTTCGATTACAAGCAGTACGACGACGAGGCCCGCGAGCGCTGGCCGGAGGAGTTCGAGCAGTCCCGGCGCAAGACCGCCACGCTGACCACCGACGACGTCGAGAACATGCAGCGTGAGGTCACCGCGGCGATGATCCGTATGGCAGAGTTCATGGCCGCCGGAACCCAGGTCGGAGACGCGGCCGTGCAAGCGGAAATCCACACGCAGTACCAGGGCATCTGCCGCATGTGGACCCCGAACCGGGACGCGTACAAGTGCCTGGGGCAGATGTACGTGGACGACGAGCGGTTCAAGGCGAACTACGAGAAGATCGCCGAGGGCCTGGCCGAGTATCAGCGAGACGCCATGGTCGTCTACGCAGACGAGAGGCTCGGCGACTAGCAACCATCGTCTGAACCGGTACCCCTGAGCCGACCGACTCGGGGGTACCGGCAGCTGTGAAGTAGCGTTCGCTCTCCGCTCCCGAATCCGGTGCAGCGATCAGGACTGCTCAGGCATTTGCCTGCGCGGACCGAATCTCCGACCGGGTGATACGCAACAGTTCGTCGAGTGCATGCCGACTGCGGGTGAAGCAGGCGATTCGGCGGTCGAGGTCCTCGATCTCGGTGCTCAGCCGCTCGGCGAAAACCCGATCGCAGTTGCTCGTCCACCTGCCTTCCCGGTCGTCGCGTTGGTCGATGACGATCGAGATCAGACGAGTGGGTACACCGGACGTGACCAGGTCGCGAATCCACTTCGCGCGATCGACGTCATCCTCTGTGTACTCGCGGTAGCCGTTCGCGCCCCTCGTCGGGTGGAGCAGACCCTCCTGCTCGTAGTAGCGCAACATCCGGGAGCTGAGTCCGGTGTGACGGGACAGGTCGCCGATCCGCATAGGTTCCCTCGATTTCGGGCTTGACCTTGACACTGATGTCAAAGTTTAGCGTCGGGCCATGACCGACATCGACGGATCGAACACATCCGAAAGCACGACGAACGAATCCACCGCGGGGATCCCACCGAACGCTGCCGCACTGCCGTGGCCGAGGTTGATCGCATTGGCCTGCGCAGCGTTCGCGACGGTGACGATGGAGATGCTTCCTTCGGGGCTTCTCCCGCAGATCGGGCGCGGCCTGGGGGTCGATCCGGCCGTGGTGGGAATGTTGGTCACGGCGTGGGCACTCACGATCGTGGTCACCGGTATCCCACTCGTCCGGATCACCAGAAAGGCCCGCCGGGCGCGGCTGATCCCCGCAGCCCTCGGTGTGGTCGCGGCGGCGGGGGCGGCCACGGCATTCGCGCCGACCTTCGAGACGGCTTTGCTCGGGCGAGTGATCGCTGCAGCCGGACACGGTGTGTTGGTGGCGGTGATCGTCGTGTATGTCGCCGACATCGTGGCACCCGAGCGCATCGGCCGTGCGATGGCCATCGTGCTCGCCGGGCCCACGATCGCCGGTTTCGTCGGGCTGCCCCTCGGAATCGCGCTCGCGGACGTGGTCGGGTGGCGTGCGATATTCGCGGGAGCGTCGGTGGTTCTCGCCGTCATCGCCGTCGCCCTCGTGCCGCTCCTCGCCGATAGCGGCGAGTCGGTGGGAACAGCCGATCGTGCCTCGGCGGCGCGATGGGATCGCAGTGCGATCCCCTCCGTCGGGACCGCAGTGGCCGGGGCGCTCGTGCTGGTCGGACACTTCGTGGTCTTCACCTACGTCTCGCTGGTGGTCACCGATGTCGCGCAGTACGAACCCACTGGGCTCGCGTGGTTCCTGGCACTGTTCGGCGCGGCCGGGGCGGTCGGTTTGGTGCTGTCGGCCTGGCTCTCGGATCGCTGGCCGAGAGCGACCCTGCCCGCGGTTGCCCTGGCGATGCTCGCCGCGTTCGCCCTGGTGACGATCGCACCCACGACGCCCGCGGTGTTCGTGACCGCGATCGTGGTGTGGGGAACTGCCATCGGGTTGCTTCCACCCGTATTCCAAGTCCGAGTCGTCCGGCTCGCGTCCGCGCAGTTCCGTTCCCTCGCGGGAGCGGTGGTGATCACGCTCCTCAACCTCGGCGTCGCCGCGGGGGCTGCACTCGGAAGCCTGGTGGCCGGTTCGGGTACCGATGCGTTGGCACCGGTCGCGATGGCCGTGACAGCCGTCGGCACGATAGGCCTGCTGCTTCTCGGGCGGGTCGGCGAGCCGACCGAGGGAGATACGTCCACCCCGAACTCCGCGGTAGCCGACGAGGTGGTGGTGGGCACCGCGTCCACCACCACCCCGGTGCCGGATTCCCTACGCCCCGACGGCGTTCGACAGCGCGGTGAGGCGGTCGCGTTCGAGGTCGGTGAGCGTGAGACGTGTGGCGTCGAGCAGTGCCGGTAGCTGCTCGATCCCGCTGACGCTGGCGAGCGGGGCGACGACACCGGGGCGGGTGAGCAGCCAGGCCAGCGCGACCGTGGAGATCTCGACCGCGTGGGCGGTCGCGATCTCACCGAGCGCGTCGACCACGGCGAGGCCGGCGTCGGTGAGGTAGCGCGAGGCCATCCGCTCGCGGACCCGGCCGGTGAAATCGTCCTGCGACCGGTATTTGCCGGTCAGGAACCCCGAGGCGAGGGAGTAGTACGGCAGCACACCCAGGTTGTGTTCCAGAGCGATGGGGGCGTAGCCGGTCTCGTACTCCGCGCGGTGGACGAGGTTGTAGTGCGGTTGCAGTGATACGGGAGCGTCGAACCCGTGCGTGTCCGCGATCTCGAGCCATTCGGAGACCCGGGCGGGGGAGAAGTTGGACAGGCCCACGTAGCGCACCTTGCCGTCGCGGACGAGGTCGTCGAACGCGGCCACGGTCTCGGCGAGCGGCGTGTCGGGGTCGTCGGAATGCGCGTAGTACAAGTCGATGTGGTCGGACTGCAACCGCTTCAGGGAGGCGTCGGCGGCGGCGCGGACGTTCGCGGGGGCGAGGCCGGGGTGTTCGGGATGGTGCCCGACCTTGGTTGCGATCATCACCTCGTCGCGATTGCCGCGCGCTGCCGCCCAGTTGCCGAGGATCGTCTCGGATTCGCCACCCGAGTTGCCGGGCGCGAAGGCGGAGTAGGAGTCCGCGGTATCGATGAGGTTGCCTCCCGCGGCGCGAAACGCGTCGAGGATCTCGAAGGATGCGGTTTCGTCGGCTGTCCAGCCGAAGGTGTTGCCGCCGAGGGCGAGAGGGAAGATGTCGAGCCGGGAATTGCCGATCGTGGTCACGATGCTCCTGGATAGCCGATGTCGAGTACGTGCGCACCCTAACCACACTTCGCCGTACCCGTGTTCGGTCGGGTCGTCAGCTGGGCGGGCGCAACGCGGCGAATTCGTCGGTGACGCGCAGCCGGGATTCAGTGAATCGGTACAGCGCGGGCGGACGGCCACCGGCCGGCCCGGGCGGTGCGGTGTTTCCGGTCGCCGTGAGCACGCGGCGCCGAGCCAGTACGCGCTGCAGGTTCGTCGCATCCACCTGGTATCCCAGTGCGGCACAGTAGATGTCGCGCAATGTCGACATCGAGAACTCTGCGGGCGCGAGTCCGTACGCAATGTTGGTGTAGGAGAGTTTCGCTGCGAGGCGGGTTCTGGCGTTGCCGACCATCCGTCCGTGGTCGAACGACATCGCGGGCAGTTGCGAGACGGGATGCCACGACGTGTCCGCCGGTAGCTGCGGGTCGGACGTGATCGGCACCAGGCCCAGGTACGTCGACGCGATGGTGCGTTCGCCGGGCACCCGCTGGGGATCGGAGTACACCGACAACTGCTCGAGGTGGGCGACCTCGCGCACGTCCACCTTCTCGGCCAGTTGGCGACGTGCGGACGAGGTGAGGTCCTCGTCGTCGCGGAGCGTGCCTCCCGGCAGCGACCACGTTCCGGCTTCGGGATCGAGGGCGCGTTGCCAGAGCAGGACCCCGAGTTCGGGGTCGCCGCCCGGGTTCCGTGACGAGGGCGGGAAGGTGCGAACCTGGAACACCACGATGAGCACTTCGTGACGAGTGTTACTATGTGGCATGTTTTCGATTCTAAGTCGAAAACCCCTGAAAGCGGAAATCCGAGCGCAGCCCGCCCGGAATCCCCTTCCCGAAGGAGCAAGGCCATGACCACGACCGAGTGGGCGGGAGCCGCCGCCATCGTCGACGGCCCCGGTGGTTACACGGGCATCGAGGCAACACCGGAATGGGCCGACGAGGTCCGCCGGCTCGCCCGAGCGCGCAACGCGACGGTGCTGGCGCACAACTATCAGCTGCCTGCGATCCAGGACGTCGCAGACCACGTCGGCGACTCGCTCGCCCTCTCGCGCATCGCGGCGGAGGCCGAAGAAGGCACCATCGTCTTCTGCGGCGTCCACTTCATGGCGGAGACCGCGAAGATCCTCAGCCCGGACAAGACCGTCCTGATCCCCGACGAACGCGCGGGTTGCTCGCTGGCCGACTCCATCAACGCCGACCAGCTCCGCGAGTGGAAGGCCGAACACCCGGACGCGGTGGTCGTCTCCTACGTCAACACGACCGCCGAGGTCAAAGGCCTGACCGACATCTGCTGCACGTCGTCCAACGCGGTCGACGTGGTCGCGTCGATCGACCCGGACCGCGAAGTGCTGTTCCTGCCCGACCAGTTCCTCGGCGCGCACGTCAAGCGCGTCACCGGGCGCGAGAACATCCACATCTGGGCCGGTGAGTGCCACGTACACGCGGGGATCAACGGTGACGAACTCACCGCCAAGGCCAAGGCACATCCCGACGCCGACCTCTTCGTTCACCCCGAGTGCGGTTGCGCGACGTCGGCGCTCTACCTCGCGGGGGAAGGGTTCGTCCCCGACGACAAGGTGAAGATCCTGTCGACCGGCGGCATGATCGACGCCGCCCGCGAAACCGGCGCGAAGCAGGTTCTCGTCGCCACCGAGGTCGGGATGCTGCACCAACTCCGTAAGGCCGCGCCGGGCATCGACTTCCAGGCCGTGAACGATCGCGCCTCCTGCCCGTACATGAAGATGATCACCCCTGCCGCTCTGCTGCGGTGCCTCCAGGAAGGCAAGGACGAGGTGCACGTCGCTCCCGACGTCGCCGAGCGTGCCCGCCTGTCGGTGCAGCGAATGATCGCCATCGGAAACCCGGGTGGCGGCGAGTGACGACCCGCACGAGCGCGGTGGTGTGGGAAGACCACACCGACCTCGTCGTGATCGGCGGTGGGGTCGCCGGCCTCACCGCCGCGCGGGCCGCGTCCCGGCGCGGGATGCGGGTGCTCACCGTGAGCAAGGGTGGGCCCACCGACACCTCCACCCAGTACGCGCAGGGTGGTATCGCCGTGGTCGCGCCGCAGGGTGACACCGTCGACGCGCACGTCGCCGACACCGTCGCCGCCGGTGGTGGGCTGTGTGACGGCGACGCCGTGCGATCGATCGTGTCGGCGGGTCCCGACGCGGTCGCCGCACTGCGCGACCTCGGCGCGGTGTTCGACACCGGCCGGGACGGTGACGTCGCCCGCACCCGGGAAGGCGGGCACAGCATCCGCCGCATCATCCACGCCGGCGGCGACGCGACCGGCGCCGAAATCCAGCGTGCGCTCGGTGCCGCGGGTCTTCCCGTGCTGTTCGGTGCGGCCGCAGCACGGATCCTCACCGACGACGCCGGCGTGACCGGCGTACTGGTGTTCGACGAGCGCGGCGCCGGTGTCGTCCACGCTCCCGCGGTGCTGCTCGCCACCGGCGGTCTGGGACAGCTCTATGCGTGCAGCACCAACCCGCCCGGGGCAACGGCCGACGGCATCGCGCTCGCCTTCGCGGCAGGTGCGGGGATCGCCGATCTCGAGTTCGTCCAGTTCCACCCCACGGTGCTGTTCGCCGCAGGTGGCATGGGACGGCGACCGCTCATCAGCGAGGCGGTCCGCGGCGAGGGCGCTCGCCTCGTCGATTCGCGGGGCGAATCGGTCACCGGCGGTGTCCATCCGCTCGGCGACCTGGCACCTCGTGACGTGGTCTCCCGCGCGATCGCGAGGCGCCTCGCCGATCTCGGTGAGGATCACGTCTTCCTCGATGCACGCCACCTCGGCGATTTCGCGAGGCGGTTCCCGACCATCACGGCCCTGTGTGCCGACGCGGGACTCGATCCTGCCCACGACCTGCTGCCGGTCGCCCCGGCCGCGCACTACTCGTGTGGCGGTGTCGTCACCGACGTCCACGGGCGCACCCGGATTCCGGGGCTGTACGCGGCCGGGGAAGTCGCCCGCACCGGGCTGCACGGGGCGAACCGTCTCGCGTCCAACAGCCTGCTGGAAGGGCTGGTGCTCGGCGAACGTGCCGGCATCGCCGCCGCTGTGGAACGCACCGGTGTGCGCGTCGAAGCAGCCGACGCGTCGCCGCCCGTCCTGCCCCGACTCGACCGGGACGTCCTGCAACGGTTGATGACACGGCACGCGTCGGTCGTCCGGGATGCGGACGGACTCGCGGCCGCGTCGGCCACGCTCGGCGCGGCCCCGAGCAGCACGTGCATCGACCTGCCGCTGCTCGAAGACGCCGCGCTCACCGTCACGGCGCGGGCACTCGTCGCCGCGGCGGAGCGGCGCACCGAGTCACGCGGCTGTCATACCCGAAGCGACCACCCCGAGTCCCACCCCGGCCGGGCACACAGCATCGAAATGCGTCTCGGCCCCGATGGCCGCACCGTCGTCACCACACCGCAACTGACAGGAGCGAACTGATATGGCCACCGCCCTGCCCGCCGGCCTCGATCTCGAGGAGACGCGCGCGCTGGTCGTGCGCGCCCTCGACGAGGACCTGCGCTACGGACCCGACATCACCTCGGACGCCACCGTGCCCGCAGACGCGACCACCACCGCGTCGGTGGTCGCCCGGCAGGCCGGGACCGTCGCCGGCCTCGACGTCGGACTTCTCGTCCTCGACCAGGTGATCGGACCGGATCACTATCGGGTGGTCGACCGCGCCGACGACGGCCACCGCGTCGTGCCGGGGGAGGCCGTGCTCACCGTCGACGCCCCGACGCGCGGTTTGCTCACCGCCGAACGGACGATGCTCAACATTTTGTGCCACCTGTCGGGTATCGCGACCGCCACGTCGCATTGGGTCGACGCGGTGCAGGGCACCGAGGCGAAGATCCGCGACAGCCGCAAGACGCTGCCCGGCCTCCGCGCACTGCAGAAGTACGCGGTGCGCGTCGGCGGCGGTGTCAACCACCGCATGGGTCTCGGCGACGAGGCTCTCATCAAGGACAACCACGTCGCGGCCGCAGGGTCGGTGCTCGCCGCGCTGCGTGCGGTCCGTGCGCACGCGCCCGGCGTCCCGTGCGAGGTCGAGGTCGACACCCTCGAGCAGTTCGACGAGGTGCTCGCCGAGAACGTCGAACTGATCCTCCTGGACAACTTTCCGCTGTGGCAGACACAGATCGCGGTGCAACGGCGCAACACCCACGCCCCGCAGACCCGGCTCGAGTCGTCGGGAGGCCTGTCGCTCGAGGTCGCCGCGGAGTACGCCCGCACCGGAGTGGACTTCCTCGCGGTCGGTGCCCTCACCCATTCGGTGACGGTGCTCGACCTCGGCCTCGACATGTAGGCGTCATCGCCCGGTCATCGCCCGGATCAGCGGCCCCGCGGGGAGGGATGCGAACAACCCGGCTTCGTCGCGCAACGACGAATCCTCGTCGAGGAACCGCAGGACGGGTTCGGCCGACGGGCGCGAGAACAACGCCGCGAACGTCTCCTCGAGGAAACCGGGGTGTTCGGTAACGGCGGTGAGCAACGCGCGGTCGTAGCGGGCGAACCGTCCGGGGCGCTTGGGCAGGTCGTACGGATGTCCGTGCTGCTCGAACGACCGCGCGATCGCCTCGCAGTCCCGTTGGATGCGTTCGTAGGCGTAACCGCTGCTCGCCTTCATCATCCCGGCGGCGGCCCCGATCCGGAGGATACGTCCTTCGCCGCGTTCGGCGATCTGCGCGACGAGAGGCAGACGCGCGTGCTCGGAGCGTCCGAGCTCGTAGGCGTTCTCCGGTACGCCGAGGACCTGTGTCAGATAGACGCGCAGCGCCGCGAGATGCACCTCTGGGGCTACATCAGGGGTTCCCGGCGCGACGAAACAGGTGTGCTCGACGAGCGCGTGATGGGCATCGCTCGGAAGCACGTACACGAAGGACGCCCGCTCGGCCTGATCGGTGCGGAAATCGAACAGCACCGGAACGTGGGGGTCGAAGAGCGGCGCTTCGGCGCGCACGCGCACGCCGAGGAAATCCAGGGCGGCGTCTTCTCCGGCGGTCGTAGCGGCGGGACCGCGCGCGTCGAACACCCAGTCGGGGCGTAGTTCTCGCCCGTCGTCGAGTGTCACCAGTGGCCGGTCGGCATCGTCGACGTCGACGACGTGCCCGGTCACCGATCCCACGTCCGGCACCGGATCGGTGAGGCGGCGAACCGCCGCCACCAGCGCGGCACCGTGCACCACGCGGTAGCGATAGTGCCCGAGCGCCAGGGTCCGGTCGTGCCCGCCCGCATATACACGCATCCGGTCGAACATCTCGGTGGCCGCCGAGTCGAGCAGCGCGGTACGCCGCGTCCACGACGCCCACGAGGCGGCGGTGATGTCGCGGGCGGCGTCGTCGACCACCAGAACCGGGCCCGGCCGAGCACGTGTCGCCGCGAGATGCGCGGCGAGCGAGAGCCCGCTCAGGCCACCGCCGAGAATGACGATGCCGCCGTGAAGCGGCCCGGTCCAGGTTCGAAGACTCACGAGATCTCCGTTCGTCGCGACTGGCGCCCATTCTGCGGCACCGGAACTTCCGGTGCAGTGCTATTTGCCTACGGGCAATTTGCCTACGGGGCGATCTTCGGCGAGTCCCGGAACTGCGTCGTTCCGAGGTCGGGGCCGATCGATCTGGGGTACAACTGTTCATCTGAGTACCAGTGATGTCGGATCGCGGGGTGGGGCGGCCCCGCGCGGAGAACAGTTCTCGTCAGCGGGGGCGGAGAGATTGACGATGCGGCTACCCATGGCACCGACCGATTCGATGTTCCTGCTCGGCGAATCGCCCGACCATCCGATGCACGTCGGCGGCCTGCTGCTCCTGCAACCGCCGGAGAATTCCGATGCCACCGAACTGCGCGAAAGGTTCGACGAGGCGCTGCGCCGCGACGCTCCGGCAGCACCACTGTGGCGCAAGCGGCCCGTTCGGTCGGTGACGACCCTGGGACAGTGGGCGTGGGAAGAAGATCCGAGATTCGACATCGAGTATCACGTGCGGTTCAACGCCCTGCCCGCGCCGGGAAACACCGAGGTCTTGTGGGACCTGGTCTCCCGGCTGCATGCCTCGTTGCTCGATCGCACGCGGCCGCTGTGGGAGATGCACCTCATCGAGGGCCTGTCCGACGGCCGGTACGCGCTCTACGTCAAGATCCACCACTCCTTGGCCGACGGGATCGGCGCCATGCGGTTGCTGCGACGCGCGCTCGGCACCGATCCGAGCGAGGTCGGGATGCCCGCGCCGTGGGCAGCGACCGACGGGGCACCGCCCGCACGCTCGACGGTGGCCGCGGCCATCGGCTTCCCCGGCCACGCCGTGCGCGCCGTCCGAGGTGCGGTGTCGGAGGCGCTGACGGTCGCCTCCGGTGCAGCCTCCCTGGTTCCGGCGCTGGTCGGTACGGTCGATCGTGCCCTCCACGACCGCGGGGGTCCGCTGTCGCTCGGTGCACCGCACACCATGTTCAACGAGCAGATCTCGGGTTCGCGACGGTTCGCCGCCCGGTCGTGGCCGCTCGAGCGTCTCCGGCTGGTGGCGAAGCTCACCGACAGCACGATCAACGACGTGGTGCTCGCGCTGTCCTCCGGAGCGCTGCGGACCTACCTCCTCGAACGCGACGCGCTTCCCGACCGGTCCCTTGTGGCGATGGTCCCGGTCTCGTTGCGCAGCAAAGAGTCCGGCAACGACATCGCCGTCCTGATGTGCGATCTCGGCACCCGGCACGCCGATCCGGCGCACCGGCTCGAGCGGGTACGGAACTCGATGACCGAGGGCAAACGTGCGATGCGCGGAATGAGCAAGGTGGGCCGTCTCGCGACAAGCGCAGTCGGTGTCGCCCCCGTCGCGGTCGGTGTACTGACCGGCAACCGGGCAGTGCCGTGGACGCCGTTCAACGTGATCGTCTCCAACGTTCCCGGGCCGGAGGAGCCGTTGTACTGGAACGGCGCGCGCGTCGACGCGTTGTATCCCCTGTCGGTTCCGGTGGACGGTCAGGCTCTCAACATCACGTGCACGAGCACCGACGACGAGATCGCCTTCGGGCTCACGGCATGTGGGCGCACCGTGCCGGATCTGCACTGTCTGCTCGACCATCTCGACGCGGAACTCCTCGCACTCGAAGCCGTCGTCACCGTGGGTGCGGTCGACGAGGCCCGGTGAGACCCAGCCGGTGAGACCCACGCCGGCGGGTCGTTGGCTAGGCTCGACGCCCGTGACCGAATTCGAACCCGATGTGGTGGCGGCGGTAACCGCTCATATGAACGACGACCACGCCGACGACAGTCTGCTCATCGTGCGGGCGTTCGCCGAACCGCGCGCGGCGCACACCCGGATGACCGGCGTGAGCAGCGAGGCGGGCGTGTGGGTGATCGTGATCGACGGCCAGGAACAGACCGTCCGGATTCCGTGGCTCGAGCCGGTCACGGACCGTTCCGGTTTGCGTACCGCGGTGGTCGCGCTCTACCAGGCGGCGTGTGCGCGACTCGGCGTCGATCCCGCACGGCACTGATCCGCTACCCGGCACGGGTCTCCGCGATGATCGTCCGGTAGGTCTCCACCCCCTCGGTGGGCCGCCGGAGGAGTGCGGGATCGGTCCGGACGTCGACCGAATACAAGCCGAAACGCGGCTCGTACGAACCCCATTCGTAGTTGTCGGTGATCGACCAGTAGTTGTACCCGAACACCGGCGCGCCGTCGTCGACCGCACGCATCATCTGGTCCACGTGCTCGCGCAGGTGCCGCGATCTGGTCCAGCCGTCCGGGCGGGGAGCGCCGTCCGCGGTCGCCATTCCGTTTTCGACGACATACAGAGGCATCCCGGGAAAGCGCCGGGTGTAATCCATCAGTGCGTCGTACATCCCGGGCGGGTGCGGGGTCACCGAAGCCGGCTCCCCGGTGGCCGCACGAATCGCGGTGAGATTGCCGGGGGCCACCCCGTAGTAGTAGTCGACGCCGACGAAGTCGAGATGGTCGCGGACGCGATCGAGGAACCAGGTGTCGAGGTAGGGCGCCGCACCGGGAACATAGGCGGCGTTCGAGGTGACCTGCGCCCGGGGGTCGTACCGGTGGATCGTCTCGTAGGCCCCGCGGTGCGCGTCCACGAGACGGTCGAACATCATCGGTGCGTCACCGGGGGAGAGGGCACCGTTGGACACCTCGTGCCACACGTAGACGCTGGGCTCGTTGATCGTGACCCACAGCGCGCCGTGTCCGGCGTAGCGTGCCGCCACCGTGTCCGCGTGGGCGAGCCACGCGTCGACTGTCCCCGGGTGGGCCCAGCCGCCCCGGTCGGCGATCCAGCCCGGGTACACCCAGTGGTCGAGCGTGATCATCGGAGTCATGCCGTGCCCGCGGATCGTCGCGATCACGTCGTCGTAGTAGGCGAGTTCGGTGTCGTCCCACCGCTCCGGTTCCGGCTGGATGCGGGCCCACTCCACCGAGAGGCGGTACACCCCGACGCCCAGGTCGGCGGCGCGCGCGATGTCCTCCCGGTAGCGATGCCGGAAGTCCACGGCGGTGCCCACCGGCTCGTGCCGACCACTCGCCGCATACCGCGACCAGTTGCTGTCCGGGCTCGACCCCTCGGACTGGAAACCGGAACTCGACACGCCCCACAGAAAGGCGCCGGTGTCGGCGTGGGCAGGGCCGCCCGACACGGCCGCCGTCAGCGCCACGATAGTGACGAGCACCACGCGCAGTGCCGCGCGAGCGGGTGCGACGGACATCCGAGCACGCCACGCGGCAGCCATGTATCGCACGGTAGAGGGCCTGCGACGCACCCGCGGCACTTCGAGACCGATTCGCCGGGCGTGCCGTCGGTCTATGGTCGACGAGGGCACACAACGCCCACTACGGGGAGTGGATGACAGACCACTCCGGTTCATCGCG
The DNA here is from genome assembly GCF_042730335.1 of Rhodococcus sp. NPDC060084. NCBI lineage: Bacteria > Bacillati > Actinomycetota > Actinomycetes > Mycobacteriales > Nocardiaceae > Rhodococcus > Rhodococcus sp. NPDC060084. The sequence continues at coordinate 69,523 of NZ_JBHWWX010000003.1, read as the reverse complement.
GATAATGGGGGTCGATCCCTGTTCTGCGAGAGAGGACACCTCATGCTTGCCCGCACCGACCTGCGTGGTCGTACACCCACCACCGCGGAGCTGAGGGGCGCGCTGCCCCGCGGCGGAGTGGACGTGGACGCGGTGCTCCATCAGGTCCGTCCCGTCGTCGACGACATCCGCGAGCGCGGCGCCGACGCCGCCCTCGACTACTGCGAGAAGTTCGACGGCGTGCGCCCCGCCTCGGTGCGCGTTCCGCAGGCCGAACTCGACCGCGCGCTCGCCGAACTCGACCCCGCTGTGCGCGCCGCACTCGAGGTCGCCATCGAACGGACCCGCAAGGTCCACGCCGAGCAGCGTCGCACCGACACCGTCACCGAGGTCGTCCCCGGCGGCACCGTCACCGAACGCTGGGTGCCGGTCGACCGTGTCGGCCTGTACGTGCCCGGCGGCAACGCCGTGTACCCCTCGTCGGTGGTGATGAACGTCGTGCCCGCGCAGGCCGCGGAAGTCGAGTCCCTCGTCATCGCCTCGCCGCCGCAGAAGAACTTCGGCGGTCTCCCGCACCCGACCATCCTCGCTGCTGCCGCGCTGCTCGGCGTCGACGAGGTGTGGGCGGTCGGCGGCGCGCAGGGCGTGGCCCTGCTGTCCTACGGCGGCACCGACACCGACGGCGGCGAACTCGCCCCGGTCGACATGATCACCGGCCCCGGCAACATCTACGTCACGGCCGCCAAACGGCTGTGCCGCTCGGTGGTCGGCATCGACGCCGAAGCCGGCCCCACCGAGATCGCGATCCTCGCCGACCACACAGCCGACGCCGTGCACGTCGCCGCCGATCTGGTCAGCCAGGCCGAGCACGACGTCATGGCCGCCTCCGTCCTGGTGACCACCAGCCCCGAGCTCGCCGACGCCGTCGATGCCGCGCTCGCCGCGCAACTCGAGCTGACCAAGCACCGCGAACGGGTCGCCACCGCACTGTCCGGAAGCCAGTCGGGCATCGTGCTGGTCGACGACATCGATCAGGGCCTGGCAGTGGTCAACGCCTACGCGGCCGAGCACCTCGAGATCCAGACGGAGAACGCGTCCGCTGTCGCCGCGCGGGTCCGCGCGGCGGGAGCGATCTTCGTCGGCCCGTGGGCGCCGGTCTCCCTCGGCGACTACTGCGCCGGCTCGAATCACGTCCTGCCTACGGCGGGTTGCGCGCGGCACCAGTCCGGACTGAGTGTGCAGACCTTCCTGCGCGGCATCCACGTCGTCGAATACTCCGAAGCCGCACTGAAAGACGTGGCCGGTCACGTGATCACCCTCGCGAACGCCGAGGATCTGCCCGCACACGGCGAAGCAGTGCGACTGCGATTCGAGGCACTCCGGTGACAGGCACGTCGATTCCCGGCTCGCGCATCACGCTCGAGGACCTGCCGCTTCGCGAGAACCTGCGCGGCAAGTCGCCGTACGGCGCACCGCAGCTGTCGGTGCCCGTGCAGCTCAACACCAACGAGAACCCGCACCCGCCCACGCAGGCCCTCGTCGACGACGTCGCCGAGTCGGTCCGCGAGGCCGCGACACAGCTGCACCGGTACCCGGACCGGGACGCCGTCGCGCTGCGCGCCGACCTCGCCGCGTATCTCACTCGGCAGACCGGTGTCACGCTCGGCGTCGAAAACCTCTGGGCTGCAAACGGGTCCAACGAGGTCCTGCAGCAGCTCTCGCAGGCGTTCGGTGGACCGGGCCGCTCCGCGATGGGATTCGTGCCGTCGTACTCGATGCACCCGATCATCGCGGACGGCACCCAGACCGAGTGGGTGCCTGCGTACCGCCGCTCCGACTTCACTCTCGATATCGAGTCTTCGGTCGCTGCCATCCGCGACCGGCGTCCCGACGTGGTGTTCGTCACCAGCCCCAACAACCCGACCGGGCACAGCGTCCCGCTCGACGGGATCCGCGAGATCCTCGACGCCGCTCCCGGCATCGTGATCGTCGACGAGGCGTACGCGGAGTTCTCGAGCGCGCCCAGCGCAGTCGCCCTGATCGACGAGTATCCGGCCAAGGTCGTCGTCTCGCGCACCATGAGCAAGGCATTCGCTTTCGCCGGTGGCCGTCTCGGTTACCTGGCCGCCGCGCCCGCGATGATCGACGCGCTGCTGCTGGTCCGGTTGCCGTACCACCTGTCGGTGATCACCCAGGCCGCAGCGCGCGCCGCACTGCGTCACGCCGACGACACCCTCGGCTCCGTCGCGGAACTGTCCGCCGAGCGCGACCGCGTCGCAGCCGAACTCGCCGGATTCGGATACGACGTCATCCCGTCCGACGCCAACTTCATCCTCTTCGGCCGTTTCGCCGATTCGGCCACCACCTGGCAGCATTACCTCGACGAAGGTGTCCTGATCCGGGACGTCGGCATCCCCGGATATCTGCGCACCACGATCGGCCTGGCACACGAGAACGACGAGTTGCTGCGGGTCAGTGAGAAACTCGCCGCTACGGAAATCGAGGCAACCCGATGAGCGACCCCATCACCACGAACGATCGCACCGCCCGGGTCGAGCGCACTACGCGGGAATCGTCCATCACCGTCGAGTTGAACCTCGACGGCACCGGCCGCACCGACATCTCCACGGGCATCCCGTTCTACGACCACATGCTCACGGCGCTCGGCCAGCACGGCAGCTTCGACCTCACCGTGCATGCGAAGGGTGATGTCGAGATCGACGCGCACCACACCGTCGAAGACACCGCGATCGTTCTCGGGCAGGCGTTCCACCAGGCCATCGGCGACAAGCGCGGCATCCGGCGCTTCGGCGACTCGTTCATCCCGATGGACGAAACGCTCGCCCACGCGTCGGTCGACGTGTCGGGACGTCCGTACTTCGTCCACACCGGCGAACCGGATTACCTGGTGCACTCGGTGATCGGTGGCTACCCGGGCGTGCCCTATGCCACCGTGATCAACAAGCACGTCTTCGAATCGTTCGCGTTCCACGCGCGGATCGCATTGCATGTGCGCGTGCTGTACGGGCGCGACCCGCACCACATCACCGAGGCCGAGTTCAAGGCAGTCGCACGCGCGCTGCGTGAAGCGGTCGAACCCGATCCGCGCGTCACCGGCGTGCCGTCCACCAAGGGAATGCTCTGACGGTATGGATGTCGTACTGACCTACCTGTGCTTCATTGCCGCCGGAATCCTCGCGGGCGGCACGTGGTCGATGTGGAAAGCCCGCAACACCCTCTTCGCGGGTATCCTCTTCGCCCTCGGACTGCTGGCAGCGATCGCCGGTGTCCTCCGGTTGATCTGACGTGGCCGAATCCGATGTGACGGACAACCCGAAATTGTTCGGAGTCCGGGGACTCGTCGCGGCGTGGTCGACATCCGCGGCAGCATTCGCGGGTTTCTCGCTGTTACTGCCCGTGGTGCCCTGGGCGATCGCGCAAGAGGGCGGCAGCGACACCGTCGCGGGCTCGGTCACCGCGGTGTTCATGTTCACCACGGTGCTCACCCAGATCGCGATGCCCGCGCTGCTCCGCAGATTCGGTCATCGCGCGACCCTCGTCGCGGGCTGCTTGTTCCTCGGTCCGCCGTCGCTGCTGTTCCTCGTGTCTATGGAGCCTGCCGCCGCGCTGGGAATTTCGGCGATACGGGGGATCGGCTTCGGAATGATCACCGTGGCCTCCGCTGCGCTGGTCGGTGAACTCGCACCCGCCCGTCTGCTCGGCCGCGCCACCGGCATGCTCGGTATCGCGATCGCCGCGTCGCAGATGATCGGACTGCCCACGGGGCTCGCACTGGCCGAACGATTCTCGACCACACCGGTGTTCGTGCTGGGCGCCGTCCTGTCGTCGGCGGGACTGATCGCCGCGGCGCGTCTGCCGCGCCTCGAAGCGCGCACGGGTCCGCGCCCGGCACGGATGCCGTTCGTGTTGCTACTGCTCCCGACCGTGGCGGTGGGCGCCGGCGCGATCGCGTACGGCGGTCTGACATCGCTGCTCGCCATCGCCGTGGCCGACCTCCCGGTGGCGGCGGCGCTGGCCGTGCTGAGCGGTTCGACGCTGGTGGGCCGGTTCGGTGCCGGCGCGGTCGCGGACCGGATCGGTGCGGGCCGGATGCTTCCCGTCGGGCTCGGCCTCGCCGCGCTCGCGATGGTGCCGTTCGCGCTCGTCGCGGACGGCCGGGCCGGCGCCGTGGCTCTCATCGGGGCGGCGGTGTGCTTCGGACTCGGGTTCGGCGTCGTGCAGAACGAGGCGCTGCTCATCGCGTTCCGTCGTGCGGGCTCCGAACACATCGGCTCGGCCAGCGCCGCCTGGAACATCGGATTCGACGCCGGCACCGGAGCAGGTTCCTTCGCGCTCGGCGCGATCGCGGCAGCCTCCGGTTATCCCACCGCGTTCACCGTTGCTGCGGTGCTCGTCCCGGTCCTCCCGCTCCTGGCTCGGCTCGCCGGTCCCTCGGAGCGTCCCGGGGTGCAACAGGTCGCCGAACGTCCCGGCGCGGACTAGACAGCACCTGCCACCGCACAGTGCTGTTCGTGCCGCCGCATAGAATCGACTCCATGAGCACAACCAAGGTCGCCGTCCTCGACTACGGCTCCGGCAATCTGCACTCCGCGACGCGGGCGATCGCCCGTACCGGCGTGGACGTGGAGGTCACCTCCGACCACAAGGTTGCGCTCGCCGCCGACGGACTGGTCGTGCCCGGCGTCGGGGCATTCGACGCGTGCATGCGCGGCCTTCGCAGCGTCGGTGGCGAGAAAATCATCGGTACTCGCCTCGCGGGCGGTCGCCCGGTGCTCGGCATCTGCGTCGGTATGCAGATCCTCTTCGAAGACGGCATCGAGCACGGCATCGAGACCGAGGGATGCGGCGAGTGGCCGGGAACCGTGGAGCGCCTCGACGCACCGGTGCTGCCGCACATGGGGTGGAACACCGTCGAGGCCCCCGCAGATTCGGTGCTGTTCGCCGGCATGGACCCCGACACCCGCTTCTACTTCGTGCACTCGTACGCGGCGCAGAAATGGGAACTGCCCGATCCGGAGCGGCTCGCCCCGCCGAAGCTGACCTGGGCCGAGCACGGAAGCCGCTTCCTCGCGGCCGTCGAGAACGGTCCGTTGTCGGCAACGCAGTTCCACCCCGAAAAGTCCGGGGATGCCGGGGCGCAGTTGCTGAGGAACTGGGTGAACTCGTTGTGACACGCGGCGGGGACGACGAGCCGGGTGCGAACTTCTCGCTGGCCCGGCTCGCCCTGTCCTCGCTCGGATCCGCAGCAGCGGTGCTCGCGCTCGTCACCGTGGTCATCGTGGTGCTGAAGCCGAGTCCGGGACTGAGCCTCCCGATCGCGCTCCTCGGTGTCGTGGGCGCTATCGCAGCGATGGGATTCGTGTCGGTTCGCACCACCCGCCGCGCCTTCGGACGCGGCGGGCAGAAGCGGTAGCCGCGCTACTCGCTGAGCCACACTGCGTCGAGCATCGCGGATCCCATCCCGTACATCCGTACACCCTGCACCTCCGGGCCCGAGACGACCGAAGGCGCCGAGTGGACGTAGAACACTCCCGGAGCCAGATCGACCAGACGTTGCTGTGCCACGTCGTAAGCGGCCTTGCGCTCCTCGACCGTCGTGCCGATCCGTCCGGCGTCGAGCGCGTCGTTGAGCTCAGGGTCATCGATACCCGTCGGGTTGCCCTGGGAGCGAGCGTGAAACGACGTCCACAGTGACGAGTCCGGGTCCTGGACGACGGCGGCAGCGATCGTCATGTCGAAGTCGCGGGCGGCGACCCTGGCCTGCGCTGCGGTGAAATCCATGATCTCGACGGCGATCTCGACGTTGTCGAACGCTGCGAGCTGTGCCTGGACGACTTCCGCGACCGATTTGATCTCGACGAGGGAGTACGCGAGGAACGTGAACTTCACCGGAGTGCCGTCGGCTGCCAGTTCGTCGAACAGGCGTTGTGCTTCGGCGTCGTCGGAATTCGACAGTGTGATGTCTTCGAAGAACGGCGAGGTCTCGGGGAAGAGGGTCCGGGGGACGGTGCCGGTGCCCTCGAACACCGCGGTGTTGATCGCCTCCAGGTCGAGCGCGAGGGAGACCGCGCGTCGGGCACGGGCGTCGTCGAACGGGCTCCGACGGGTGTTCATCGCGAGGTACTGACCGCCACCGAGCGGCACCACCGAGGTGGACAGTCCCGCGCTTTCCGCCTTGCTCAGGTTCGACCAACTGCTTTCCGACGCCAGTTGGGCGCTGCCGGAGGTGAGCGCGTTGAGACGCTGGTTCGCGTCGGGCACCGGGCGCAGCGTGATGCCGTCCAGGTACGGTCGCGGCGCGTCCCAGTAGCCCGGGTTACGGGTCAGTTCGAGCACGTCCTGCCGAGCCCACTTGGTGAGGGTGAACGGCCCGGCGCCGACCGGATTCTCGTCGAACGCCTGCCGGCCCTTCGCCAGTGCGGTGGGGGAGGCGATCCAGTTGAGTCCGGACAGCACCAGCGACGAGGCGAACACCGGGCTGGGGGCGACCATCGTGACCTTCAGTGTTTCGGCGTCGACGACCTCGGTGCCCGCGATCTGCGCGGCTTGCCGGATCGACTCCGATCCGTTGGCCGGGTCGCGCAGGCGATCCCAGTTGTACGCGACGGCGGCCGCGTCCAGGGCGGTGCCGTCCGTAAAGGTCAGCCCGGGCCGGAGTTTCAGGACGAACGTGCGGCCCCCGTCGTCGGTAGAGAAGTCCGTGGCCATCGAGTACTCGATCTCCAGGGTGTCGACGTCGTTGGTCATCAAGGTGCCGTACAACGCGTTGCCGAGCAGTCCGGAGTTGGTCCACACATTCGGAAGCGCGACGGGATCGAGGCTGACCGGCTCGCGGATCTGGATCGCCTGCAACGTGCCACCGGAGACCGGGTCGCCGACGGGCGTCCCGGGCGCGGATGCAGCCGAGGTGTCGCCGCTGCTGCATGCGGTGAGCGCGAGGGCCGCGACACACAGCGCGGCGAGTGTCGAAGTGACGGAGCGTCGTCGTCGGAGCATCGGTGCCTCGTATCGGATGGTGGGCCGGAAGTTGCAGCGTTCCGCTCAGAGCTCCCGCCGAAAAGAACCTTCCTATCGGCAGAGTAAAACAACGTTCTCATGTGAGCGGAACGTAGTTCTGTCTACCTCACGCGGGGGTCGGTGGGAAGAGGTCGGCGGGAGCTTGCTCGATGGGAATCGCTCAACTCGTTGGCTCTGTGCCGAAATTGGCTCGATGCCGCTCCGCAGTCGAGGACCCGGGCACTTTGGGCTATCCGTTCGCTTGCCCCTCACTCCTGGGCTCGACGCTCGCTCGGCGAGAGGGCACGAGAACCGCCGGCTGGAGTAGCTGTTACGATACGAAACGTGTCGTATACAAATCAGGATCAGTTCGACGAGACTCGGCCGAGCGCTCGTCGTGGGCGCCCTCGTGATGATCAACGAGAGACCGAGATCCTCACGGCCGTGAACTCGCTGCTTTCTGAGGTCGGGTACGAGGGTGTCACCTTCGAAGAGGTCGCCCGCCGGGCGGGCGCATCCAAGGCCACTCTCTACCGACGGTGGAAGTCCAAGAGGGACATGGTGGTTGCCGCCCTGAAAGCGGGTCCCGCACGCCGCGACGGGCCCGACGAGGTCGACACCGGAAGCCTGCGCGGTGACCTTCTCGCCTTGGGTCGCCGCCTCGTGCAGTCCATGCGCTCTGCAGACGGGCAGACCGCAATGCTGCTGCTCCAAGCAGGTCTCGAGGACCCGGAACTGTGCGAGCAAATCGAACGATCGGTGGGCCCGACCGGGTCGCGGCTACCGCAGACCGTCATCCAGGCCGCGGTCGATCGTGGGGAACTGCCTCCGGGCATCGATCCGTTCCCGTTCGAGGAAGTCGCCGGCGCTGTCATCCTGCTTCGCCGACTCAACGGACTCGAGATCGACGACCGCTATCTCGAGTCCCTCGTCGACACCGTTCTGATCCCCGCACTCCGTGCCACACCGTCCGCGAGGCATTCACTACCCGCAGGAATCTTCTCGGGCCATCCTGCCGCCCAACCGACCGACATCATTGAGAAGGAAACATCATGACCCGCTTGACTATCGACGGATTCCGATACAAGACGCTACACGGCGCCGAAGGAGTCGACCTCAACGTCGCCGTCGCCGGCGACGGTCCCGCGATCGTCCTCCTCCACGGGTTTCCTCAGACGCATTACATGTGGCGTCACGTCGCACGCGAATTCACTGCGCAGTACACCGTCATCGTCCCCGACCTGCGTGGGTACGGCGAGAGCGGTAAGCCGGCAGAGCGGGGCCCGGAAACCTACTCGAAGAGGACCATGGCCCGAGACATTCGGTTGATCGCCGAGGCGCTCGGCCACGACCGCTTCGGGCTGGTCGGTCATGACCGAGGCGCCCTCGTCGGTGTTCGCGCAGGCCTCGACCACCCGGACGCGGTGCAGTTTCTCGGGATCCTCGACGTACTGCCCACCTTGGACACCTGGGACGTCCTGCGGGGCGTAGACGCCAAAGTCGCTTGGCACCTCTATCTCATGGCGCAGCCCGTGGGTCTCCCCGAGAAGATGATCCGCGCCGTCGGACCCGAGTTCTTCGGCTCGTTCCTGGACGCCTGGGAGACCGATGCTTCGACGTTCCCGCTCGAGGTCCGCCGGCACTACGTCGACAGCTCGGTGAATGCCGTGGATTCCATCGTCGCCGACTACCGCGCCACGGCGAGTATCGACCTGGACATGGACCGAGACGACCGCGAGGTGGGCAAGCAGCTCACCATGCCCGTCGGAGTCATCTCTCAGGATTGGGGCTCCCAGTTGGGGTTCGATGCCGCGTCGCTCTGGCGGGCGTGGGCACCTGATCTGACCTATGAGCCCATCCAGGCCGGGCACTTCATGGCCGAAGAGAAGCCTGCCGAGATCGCACGCTTCATCCGCGACCTGTCTGCCCGCGCCCGCCCCTGACATCAAGCCGCCCCGTGTCGTCGGCGTCGAATGGGCTCGCCGGGCAGGACCTGGCATCAGTCTCGGAGAGCAGAAGACTGCGGCGGTCGACGCGTCTCGATGCGTACGGTCGGAAGTGTTGGAGCCTGCCGCGGCAGCACGCGATCCACGACGGGCCTGTGATCGACTCGATGCAGAGGAGTACCGCATGAGGCTGACGGACAAGGTTGCCGTGGTGACCGGTGGTGCAGGCGGAATCGGGCGGGGAATCGTCCGGGCGTTCACCAAGGAAGGTGCCCGAGTGCTGTTCGTCGACATCGACGACGACGCCGGGCGGGCGCTCGAGGAGGAACTCGGCGGCGCGGGCAAGTTCATGAAGGCAGACATTTCCGTCGAGGAGAACGCCGCCGCGATCGTGGCGGCCGCGGTGGACGCGTTCGGACAACTCGACATTCTCGTCAACAACGCACACGCCTCCCGGCAGGCACCGCTGCTCGAGACCACCCAGGAGATGCTCGACCTGTCCTTCGGAACGGGCTTCTATCCGACGTTCTGGTTGATGAAAGCGGCACATCCGCAACTCGCCGCGCAGCGCGGATCGGTGATCAACTTCGCCTCCGGGGCCGGTATCGACGGTCTGGTGACGCAGGGGTCGTACGCGGCGGCCAAGGAAGCGATCCGCGCGATCAGCCGTGTCGCCGCCAACGAGTGGGCCGGTGACGACATCAATGTCAACATCATCTCGCCGCTCGCGCTGACGGAGGGCGTCGAGGCGTACATCCAGGCGAATCCCGGCATCGAGAAGGCCTTGCTGGCGAAGACACCGCTGGGCCGCTTCGGCGACCCGGAGGCGGACATCGGCGGGGTCGCCGTTTTCCTTGCGAGCAGGGACGCCGCCTATATGACAGGGCAGACCCTGATGGTCGACGGCGGCACCATCAAACTGCGGTGACCGCAGCGGGCGGCCTCCCGTCGAAGGCGCGTGGTGGCGTCCGTCGCGCAGGCACTAATGTAGGGACAGTGAGCCTGGTCCTTTTGCCTGCAGTCGACGTTGCCAACGGTGAAGCAGTTCGCCTCGTACAAGGAGAGGCAGGCAGCGAAACCGGTTACGGATCTCCCCGCGACGCCGCCCTCGAATGGCAGAACGCCGGAGCCGAATGGGTGCATCTCGTCGACCTCGACGCCGCCTTCGGCCGTGGTGACAACCGTGAACTACTCGCCGGTGTGGTCGGCGAACTCGATGTGAAGGTCGAACTCTCCGGTGGCATCCGCGACGACGCCACGTTGGCCGCGGCGCTCGCCACCGGGTGCGCACGCGTCAATCTCGGTACCGCCGCCATCGAGAACCCCGAGTGGTGTGCCCGCGCGATCGGTGAGTACGGCGACCGGATCGCCGTCGGCCTCGACGTCAAGCTGATCGACGGCGAGTGGCGGCTGCGCGGACGCGGCTGGGTGTCCGACGGCGGAGACATGTGGGAGGTGCTCGAGCGCCTCAACCGCGACGGCTGCTCGCGCTACGTCGTCACCGACGTGACGAAGGACGGCACCCTGACCGGACCCAATCTCGACCTGCTTCGTGAGGTGTGCGCCGCGACCGATGCACCGGTCGTCGCGTCGGGCGGTGTCTCGACGGTCGACGATCTGCGTGCCATCGCCACGCTCGTCGATGAGGGCGTCGAAGGCGCGATCATCGGCAAGGCGCTCTACGCAGGACGGTTCACGCTGACCGAGGCGCTCGACGCCGTGTCCCGTTGATCCCATGACCGCATCCGTCGATCTCGACCGTCTGCGCTCGATAGCGGGTGATGTGCTCGACGAGGTGTCGGAGCGCTTCGTCGCCGGGCACGGCGCGCCGCGTTCGGTGGACAAAGGACCCAACGACTTCGCCACCGACCTCGATCTCGAACTCGAACGGCGGATTTCGGCCGAGCTCGTCGACCGCACCGGAATCGCGGTGCACGGCGAGGAATTCGGTGGTCCGGCGGCCGGCGAGGGCACCGTCTGGTTGCTCGACCCGATCGACGGCACCGTCAACTATTCGGCGGGCCTGCCGATGGCGGGCATCCTGCTCGCTCTGGTCCAGGACGGGGTTCCCGTCATCGGACTGACCTGGCTACCCCTGACCGATCAGCGGTTCTCTGCGGTAGCCGAAGGCCCGCTGTGGTTCAACGGGAAGATCGCCGAGAAATTGAAGCCGCGCCGTCTCGAGGACGTGATGGTCGGGGTCGGCAGTTTCGACATCGACAGTCGTGGCCGCGTCCCGGGCACGCAACGGCTCGCGGTGATCACCGAGTTGAGCCGGCGCGTCTCGCGCCTGCGGATGCACGGATCGACCGGCGTCGACCTCGCCTACACCGCGGCGGGCTCGCTGGGCGGTGCCGTGGTCTTCGGCCACCATCCCTGGGACAACGCCGCCGGTGTCGCGCTCGTGCGCGCGGCAGGTGGGATCGCCACCGATTTCCACGGGAAGCCGTGGCGCATCGGCTCGGGGTCGGTGCTCGCCGCCGCACCCGGAATCCACGGTGAAATACTGGACATAGTGCAATCCGCGACGAATCCGCGTTTCGAAGGAGATCGATCATGACACTGGCCGTGCGGGTCATCCCGTGCCTCGACGTCGACGCCGGACGCGTCGTCAAGGGTGTCAATTTCGAGAACCTGCGCGACGCGGGCGACCCTGTCGAACTCGCCGCGCTCTACGACGCTCAAGGCGCCGACGAGCTCACGTTCCTCGACGTCACCGCCTCGAGCGGAGACCGCGGCACGATGCTCGACGTGGTCACACGCACCGCGGAGCAGGTATTCATTCCCCTCACGGTGGGTGGCGGCGTGCGCACCGTCGAGGACGTCGACCGCCTACTGCGCGCCGGTGCCGACAAGGTCTCGGTGAACACTGCGGCGATCGCGCGTCCCGAGGTGCTGAGGGAGATGTCCGAGCGCTTCGGGTCGCAGTGCATCGTGCTGTCGGTCGACGCCCGCACCGTCCCCGCCGATCAGCAGCCCACACCGTCGGGTTGGGAAGTCACGACCCACGGAGGTCGCCGGGGCACCGGGATCGACGCGGTGGAGTGGGCGCGCCGCGGCGCCGAACTGGGTGTCGGGGAGATCCTCCTCAACTCGATGGACGCCGACGGCACGAAGGCCGGATTCGATCTGAAGATGATTGCGTCGGTCCGCGAGACCGTCGACGTTCCGGTGATCGCCTCGGGCGGTGCCGGAGCCGTCGAACACTTCGCGCCTGCCGTCCACGCCGGCGCCGACGCGGTGCTCGCCGCCAGCGTCTTCCACTTCCGTGAGCTCACCATCGGCCAGGTCAAGGACGCGATGCGCGCGGAAGGGATCATCGTCCGATGAGCGACATCCTGAACCCGGAGATCGCCGCACGACTCAAGCGCAACGACGACGGACTCTTCGCCGCGGTCGTCCAGGAGAAGTCGACCGGCGACGTGCTCATGATGGCCTGGATGGACGACGAGGCACTGGCCCGAACACTCGCGACCCGCAAGGCCACGTACTACTCGCGGTCACGGCAGCAGTACTGGGTGAAGGGAGAGACCTCCGGGCACACGCAGTACGTGCACGAGGTGCGGCTGGACTGCGACGGCGACACCGTGCTGCTCGTCGTGGACCAGGTCGGGGCGGCGTGCCACACCGGCACCCACACGTGCTTCGACACCGACGTACTGCTGGGGGCGGAACAGCCCGGCTGATCACGACACGGTGAACACGAGATCGCCCCGCGCCGAGGTGCGGGGCGATCGCTCACTGCGGCAGTTCGAAGTTGCCGAACAACACCGTTGCGAGACCGAGCGCTACGACGATATTGACGACCGTCGCCGATCCGAACACCACTACCGGGCGCCATCCCGCGTCGCGCAGTCCCTTCGCGGAGAACTCCAGGCCGATAGAGACGAACGCGAAGATCAGGAACCACGTCCGCAGGTCGTTGATGGTGGAGATATCGGCCTTGCCGTCGTCGACGAATTTCACCCACAGCGTGCCGATGATCGACGCGGCGATGAAGCCGAGCACGAATTTCGGGAAGCGCTCCCAGAAGTCACCGATGCTCGGCCGTGCCGAGCCGGGACGACGCTCCACCTTCAGCGCGAAATAGGCCGTCAAGCCCACCGCCACGAAACCGATGAGGGCGTTCTGGGTCGTCTTGACGATCGTGGCGATCTGCAGGGCGTCGTCGCCGAGGATCGCGCCGGACGCCGCGACGGCGGCGGTGGTGTCGATGTTGCCGCCGATCCAGGCTCCGGCGACGACATCGGACAGTCCGAAGACACCGGCGAGCCAGGGCAACAGGAAGATCGAGGGCAACGCGAACACGATCACCAGCGACGCGGCGTACGCGAGCTGTTCCCGCTTGGCCTGCACGGCCCCGGCCGCGGCGATGGCGGCGCTCACCCCACAGATCGATACTGCGGCGGACAGCAGCGCCCGCAGCTTCTCGTCCAGTCCGAGTTTCCCGCCGAACCACCAGCTGAACGAGAACACGGCGGTGATCAGCAGCAGACCTTGCAGGATCGCCGGCCCGGCTGCCGTCGCGAGCACGGTCAGGTTGATGGATGCGCCGAGCAGAACCAGCCCGGTCTTGATGAAGAACTCGGTACGGAAACCACCGGAAAGCTTGTCGCGCACACCCGTGCGGGTCAGGACGAGATTCCCGAGCAGGCCGATCGCGATCGCGTAGACGGGGAACTCGATCGCTCCCGCCACCCGCTCGAAGGGTCCTCCCTCGGCCCAGTCCGGGACGTTCTGCTCGAGGAATCTGGTGAGGCCACCCAGCACGATGACGACGGCTACGCCCGCCGCGGCCCACGCAGGAGCGGAGGAACGCCGTGCGGGTGCCGCCTCGACCTTCGTTGCACCGTCTGCCCGGGGCGCGCTCTCGGTCTCGACGGCGGCGTTCCGCTCGTCGCTATCTCGCGTCTTCACGGGACCAGCCCCGACGGAATCACGCCGAGCAACACGGCGGCGATGAGGATCAGGCCCGCGACGACTGCGGCCCAGTCCTCGTTGAGCAACGTGGTGCGCGCGGCATCCACACGCTGAGGTTCGTCTGTCATGAAGGCAGCCAACCAACGTGGTGGCGTCACGTCACGAATTACGGTCGGCCCGAATAGAACCAGTGACTAATCGGCCGTCATGTGCTGCACAACGTCGTTCATCGTCCCGAACGACCCGATCCCGCCCACGGCGGCTACCGGGTCAGGTCGATGACGCGTGCCCCACCTTGGGCAGCGGCACAAAGCTTCTGGACCGAGTCGTCGTCGACGGAGTAGATCTCGCATCGGCACAGCGCCTGCGTACGGCCGCCGTTGAGGACGGTCGCGACCGCCCGCAGTCGCGGGCCCTTCGCCGGACGTAGGTAATCGAGGGTCATGCCTGTCGTCACGATCGACGGGCCGAGGACCGTACCGGCGGCGAAGGTGAGTGCGTTGTCGGCCGCATAGGCCAGAACCCCGCCGTGTGCGAAACCGAACTGTTGCAAAAGGTCCGGTCTGAGCGGAATCTCCAGTTCGGCACGGCCCCTCGTGTACACGACGAGTTGTGCTCCGATCAGAACACTGAACGGTTGAGAAATGAGCGTCTGCTGGGCTTCGGCGAGTGTGCTGATCCCGGTGACGTCGTCGGGCATAACCGGAACATACACGGGAAGCATCCGGCCGGAGGCCGTGTCGACGCGCACGAACCCAAAGTGGGGAGGGCCGGTCGCCCGTGTCTCCCGATCAGCGTCCGCGGGTCTCACGACCGGTTCGGGTCCTTCGAACACTGCGCTGCATCCGCTGCAGCGCGCGTTCCAGTTCTTCCCTGTCGTCGAACATCCGCACCGAGTCGCCCGAGACCAGGCGCTGCTCACTGCCCCGTCCCGCCACGACGAGAACATCCCCGGGCCTCGCGTGGGAGGCAGCGATCTCGAAAGCGCGGTGACGGTCGCCTTCGACGACCACGTGGGCGCTCTGCGCCGCATGCGCGCCTTCGGCGACCGCTTCCCTGAGGAGCCTGGGGTCGTCGTTGTACGGACTGTCGTCGGTGACGACCACGATGTCGGCGTAGGTCGCCGCGGTGTGGCCGATCGGAAAGCGCTTTCCGGGATCGCGCTCTCCGGTCGCGCTGATCACGAGAATCAGTCGGCGCTCGGCTGCCAGCGACCGCAGGAACGGCAGTAGTTCCTGCTGTCCGGAGGTGTTGTGCATGAAATCGACCAGGCCGAGGATGCCGTGGTCTGCCTCGACGCGCTCGAGTCGGCCGGGCACGCAGGCGAGAGTTTCCAAGCCCGCGGCGGCCTGCAGGACGTCGTGCCCTGCTGCGGCTATCGAGGTGAGCGCTGTCAGTGCATTGGCCACCTGGTGGGGGCCGAGAAGGGCCAGACGGACTCCGGCGTGACCGGTCGGAGTGTGCACGGTGAAGGTACTGCCGTGAACGTCGCACCGGATCGAGTCTGCGTACACGTCGGCGCCCGGGTCGCGCGTCGAATGCGTCCACACCGGTACGTCCGTTGTGGCGGCCAACCGTCTGCCGTACTCGTCGTCGATGTTCACCGCGGCCGCTTGCGCGCGGTCGGAGGTGAACAGCGCTGCCTTGGCGGCGAAATACTCCTCCATCGTGTGGTGGAAGTCGAGATGGTCCGGTCCGAGATTGGTGAAGGCGACCGTACGGAACCGCACGCCGTCGACGCGGCCGTGGCTGACGGCGTGCGACGACACTTCCAGTGTCACCGCCCTCGCGGCCTGGTCCCGGAACTCCGCGAGGGTCCGCTGGATCACCGCGGCTTCCGGTGTGGTGTGTGTGGCGGGCCGGGTGCTCTCCGGTCCCCGGACGACGACACCACCGATCAAGCCTGTGACGACACCGGTGGCAGCGAGGGCGGCGTCGAGGAGATAGGTCGCGCTCGTCTTGCCGTTGGTGCCGGTGACGCCGTGGACCTGCAGTTCGTGCGAGGGATGGCCGTAGATCCAGGACGCCAGCCCGCCGACCCGGTCGCGTGGCCGGTCGACGATCAAGGTGGGCAGGAGTCGAGAAGGCCGGTCGCTGAGCACGGCGACGGCGCCGCGGGCCGCGGCATCGGCATCGAAGTCGAGGCCGTGGAATCGGTGTCCGGGAAGAGCCACGTACAGATCGCCGGGCTGCACCGTTCGGGAATCGTCGCTGATGCCGGTAACTGTGCGGTCGCGCCCATCGGCAGGTCCGGCAGACAGAACAACACGGAGGTGTTCAGCAACGTCGCGGATCTGGATCCCACGGTCGGGACGGCGGCGATCGTCCGGGTCGAGGCGCACAGGAGCGAATACCCGGTACGTGAAAAAACTATGTCCCGCAGTTAAGGGCGCACGAACGAGGCGGGACATCTGCCGAAGGATCAACCGACTCGGTCATGGGGTGCAGGACCCAGGAGTGCGTCCAGCGACGGCAGCGCCGAATACCACGGCACGATCAGGCGCACACCAAGTCTTTTCGCGGCTGGCTGATCGGACCTCGTGCGGGACGTCCACGGGGGCGTTTGCGAGCGACGATCGCACCCTGGTTGATGATTTCGCCACCCCACACTCCCCACGGCTCTCGGCGGGCGAGCGCTGTCTCGAGGCAGCGCGCACGCACGGAACATCCGGTGCACAGGGATTTGGCCCGTTCCACGTCTGACGGGTCCTCGGCAAACCACAGGTCGGGGTCCTCATCGTGGCACGGCAGGGCGTCGGCGCCCGCGCGGATGACATTGTCGCCTCGACCTGAGGCGGTCGAAAAGTTTTCGCTCGGCATGAGGGCTCCTGGAGATTCGATCGAAGAGCGAATGCGATGCGAACTCGGCCGGAAACGCCAAGGGCCATGGTCCGCTGCGCGGTGTCCGTGGCCGGAATCGAAGGGCTCACGGGCGGAAAACCCGAAGAACCGTCCGCCACGGGGGAGGGGCTGCCGCGCACCGGCGTCCTGGGCGGCGCGCGCAGCGGCGGGGTGTGGCGGCCGCCTGAACATCGATGCCGGCGGCGGCCCACGCGTACGCTCACACGACCCCATGTCCGCAATATTCGCACATACATTCGAATAAAAACAGACTCGGGGCTCATCGGTGGGCCGATCACAATTCCGAGGTTCGCTCGGTGTGGTGTATGCCCGGGTGCCCGCGGAGTGCTGGGACGCCGAAGGTGTCAGCTCAGTGGAACGCCGCCCACGCCCCAGTTCTCGCCGGGAACCTCGGTGATCGTCACCCACACCTTGTCCGGATTCTTTCCGGCTGCTTCGGCGTACGCCGAGGTCACCGCTGCGATGACTGCGCGCTTCTGCTCCGGCGTGAGACCTGGTGTCTGGCTGATCTGAATCAAGGGCACAGCGGCGACTCTGCCATACCCGGCACCTGGTCCGCCGGTGCCCGCCCGGCCCGGGCTGCTCGGCGTCCCGACGAATGTCACCCCGGACCTTTCGCATTGATAGAGAATAGTGTTCTCTGTATTGAGAGTTATATATACGTAAACTGAAAGTGGATAGGGGAGCGCATGTTGCTGGATCCGAGTCCGGATCAAGAGTTCTTCCGGGACACCACATCTCGGTTCCTCGCCGACCGGGTGCCCGTGGCCGAGATCCGTCGCCTCCGCCACGACCCGGCGGGGTTCGGCGCGGAATACTGGCGAAGCGGTGCCGAGCTCGGTTGGACCAGCCTGCTCGCGGGGGACGCCACAGGTGGCGGGTCGATCGGCGACCACGGCCTCGTCGATCTGACCTTGGTCGCATACGAGTTCGGTACGCATGCGGCTCCGGGCCCGCTGGTCCCCACCAACGTCGTCACCGACCTCCTGAGCCGGCACGCCGAGGCACACGGCGATGTTCTGACTTCACTCGTGGAAGGAACTGCCACCGCTGCATGGTGTTTCGAGGAGCCTCGTGCGGGCGGCGCAGTAGCCTCCGACGGTGTCGAGATCACGGTGGACGGCGACGAGGTCGTCGTGCGCGGAACGAAGCGTCCCGTCGAGGCGGCGGTCTCGGCCGACTTCCTGCTCGTGACCGGCCGTACCGGTGACGGCCTCACTCACGTGCTCGTGCCGCGTGACGCCCCCGGTGTGCGGATCGTTCCCCTGAAGTCCATCGACATCACCCGGCGCTACGCCGCCGTCGAGTTCACCGAGGTACGCCTACCCGCCACCGCGCTCGTCGGTGCCGCAGGCGGCGCCGCAGCCGACACCGAACGTGCGCTGCGAGTCGGCGCCGTGCTGGGCTGCGCAGAATCCGTCGGCGCGCTTCAGGCCGCCTTCGACCTCACGGTGGCATGGGCGTTCGACAGGTACTCGTTCGGTCGCCCCCTGGCCTCCTACCAAGAACTCAAGCACCGGTTCGCCGACATGAAGATGTGGCTCGAGGCCAGCCACGGCATCAGCGACAGCGCAGCATACGCCGTGGCGACGCAGGCAGCGGACGCGCCCGAACTCGTCTCGGCCGCAAAGGCGTACATCGGTCACTACGGCGGAGAACTGTTCCAGGACTGCATGCAGATCCACGGCGGTATCGGCATCACGTTCGAGCACGACCTGCATCTGTTCGCGCGCCGCGGCGCCGCCAACCGGTCGAACTACGGGACGCCCGCCGAGCATCGCGCCCGCATCGCCGACATCGTCGAATACCAGGAGGCCAACCGATGACCGTCGAGAGTTCGGCGACCGACCGGGATGTGGAATCGCTCGACGATTTCCGTGCCCGCGCCCGCACATGGATCAGCGCCAATCTGCAACGGTCCGACTTCGCGTCCCACATCGGGGTGCTGCGCGAGGAAAGCTCCGACGAGGAAGAACTCGCCGCGGTCCAACGGGAACGCGACCTTCAGCGCGCACTCTTCGACGCCGGACTCGCAGGAATCTGCGTGCCCCGCGAATACGGCGGGCAGGGGCTCACGCGGCCGTACCAGCAGGTACTCAACGAGGAACTCCGCGGCTACGAATACCCGTCGCGGCTACAGGTGCCCACCTTCGTGCCGTGCACCGCGGTCCTGCTCGAGTTCGGTACCGAAGAGCAGAAGCGGCGCCACATCCCCGCCATCCTCAAGGGCGAGGAACTGTGGATGCAGATGCTGTCCGAACCGAGCGGGGGATCCGATGTCGCGGGCGCGGTGACCACTGCGGTGCGCGACGGCGAAGACTGGATTCTCAACGGCTCGAAGATCTGGACCACCGGGGCATGGTGGTCGGACTGGGCGCTGTGCCTGGTGCGCACCAACTGGGATGTGCCCAAGAACCGCGGCCTGACCGTGTTCATGCTGCCGCTCAAGCAACCGTCCATCGAAGTGCACCGCATCGAAATGCTCAGTGGCTCCAGCGAATTCTGCCAGGAGTACCTCACGGATGTGCGTGTGCCCGACAGTGATCGCATCGGCGAGGTCGACGACGGCTGGACCGTGGGGACGCGGTGGATGTTCCACGAGCGGATGTATCAGAACTCGCCGTACACCACGATTCCGGCGGGTTCGGTGCGCGGCGGATCCCGTATCTCGGAATTGTTCGCGGTAGCCCGCGACGCGGGTCGGCTCGACGACCCGGTCGCACGCGATCTTCTCGGCGAGGCCCGCGCGCTCGAACTGGCCAAACAGGCACTGAACAAGCGCGTCGGGCAGGGGATGGCGGCCAGGACGATCTCGGACCAGTCCGCGAGTATCTCCCGGTTGATGTCCGGTGTGGTCGAGTCCCGCCTGGTCACCATCGGATACGAGTTCACGGGCGCGGACGGAGCCGCGTGGGACGAGGACGACGGCGCGGTTGCCGAGCGCGGAGTCGACTATTTGCTGCGCCAGGTGTGGTGCATCGCCGGCGGCACCACCGAGATGGCGCGCAACGCGATCAGCGAGCGGGTGCTCGGCATGCCGCGCGAGCGCAGCCACGATCCCAATCTCGCATTCCGCGACGTGCCGAAGGGCCGCGCTGCGGGATAGACCAGATCAGGCCTTGCCGGTGCCGGAGGCGATCCCCTTGTCGATCTGCTCGACGAGCACCGTGCCGAGGCGGGTGAGTTCACGCACCTGAGAGTCGTCGAGTCCGTCGAACACCAAGCGCTGGACAGTGTCCACGTGCGCGGGGGCGGACTCGACGACTTTCGCGTGCCCGGCGTCGGTGAGCACCGCGTAGGACCCGCGGGCCCCGGTGACCGGTTCGCGCCGCAGCCACCCGCGTTTGCCGAGTCGGGTCACGACATGGGACAGGCGCGAGAGCGACGCGTTGGCCTCGGTGGCGAGCGTGCTCAGCTGCAACCGGCGCCCGGGAGCCTCCGACAGCACAGCGAGCACGAAGTACTCGAAGTGCGTCATGTCCGAGTCGCGCTGCATCTGGGTGTCGAGGGCCGCGGGTAGCCGGGTGATCACCGAGACCAGCACGCGCCACGCCGCCTGCTGGTCCGCATCGAGCCACCTCGGTTCGCTGTTCATTGCCGGTGTCCTCGTTTCCGTAGTCCTGTGTCCAGCCTGTCAAAGCCGTGGTGGGTGTATCCGGCGGGGGAGCCGGTTCGGCAAACCGGCCCGCACGCGCTACGATACTTGAAGCTTCAACTTAAGGAGTTTCATGAGCGAGATGCCTGCCCTCTACCTCAGCCACGGGGCACCGCCCCTGGTCGACAGCGACCTGTGGGTGAAGCAGCTCCGCACCTGGGCCGCGGGTCTGCCGCGCCCGACGGCGATCCTCGTGGTCTCGGCGCACTGGGAATCCGCACCCCTCACGATCGGGTCGACCACCACGGGGACACCACTCGTCTACGATTTCGGTGGCTTCCCACGCCGCTTCTACGAGGTCACCTACGCTTCGCCGGGAGCACCGGACCTCGCGCGCCGGGTGGCGATGCTGATGCCCGACGGGGAGCCCGTCGTACAACAACCGCACCGGGGCCTCGACCACGGCGCCTACGTGCCGCTGACCGTGATGTATCCCGACGCGGACGTCCCGGTCCTGCAGATATCGCTGCCGAGCCTGGACCCGCAGCGCCTGCTGCTCCTCGGTGAGCGGTTGCGGCCGCTGCGTGACGAAGGAGTGCTCATCGTCGGCTCCGGTTTCACCACCCACGGACTCCCGTTCCTGCGCGACCCGCGGCCCGAAGCCCCGGCGCCGGGGTGGTCCGCGGAGTTCGACCAGTGGACGGGTGAGCAACTCGCGCGCGGGGACGTCGACGCACTGCTGGATTTCCGCAACCGCGCACCCGGCATGCCGTACGCGCATCCGACCACCGAGCACTTCGCTCCGCTGTTCGTCACCCTCGGCGCATCCCGCGACCCGGCGCAGCCGCCCGAACAGGTCATCGACGGATTCTGGATGGGACTGGCGAAGCGGTCGATCCAGGTCGCCTGAGACACGTGGCCGTTCCGGAGGCGGCGCACGTCCGGTTGCGGACGACCGCGCCTGCGCCGCCCCGGATGATCCCTGGGATGATGTCTTCATGTCCGGCGAGCCCACCACCATTCCCGCAGCCACCACCGATTCCCCCGCAGGTGGCTGGTCCGATTCGACCACGACGCGAGAGCAGTTCCGGCAACTGGCGCGCGAGCATCGCGTGGTCCCCGTGACCCGCAAGGTGCTCGCCGACGCGGAGACACCGCTCTCGGCGTACCGCAAGCTCGCCGACGACCGTCCCGGCACGTTCCTGCTCGAGTCCGCCGAGAACGGCCGGTCGTGGTCCCGGTGGTCGTTCATCGGCGCGGGCAGCCCCGCGGCGCTGACCGTGGTCGACGGCGAAGCCGCGTGGTACGGGCACGTCCCCGCCGGCACACCCACCGGGGGCAACCCGCTCGACGTGCTCAGGGACACCCTCGAACTGCTCCACACCGACCGCATCCACGGTTTGCCGCCCCTCACGAGCGGCATGGTCGGGTATCTCGGCTACGACACCGTGCGCTATCTCGAAAAGCTGCCGAACCTCTCCGAGAACGACCTCGAGATTCCCGAGCTCGTGATGATGCTCGCGACCGATCTCGCCGCCGTGGACCACCACGAAGGCACCATCTGGCTCATCGCGAACGCGGTGAACTGGGACGGGACCGATCAGCGCGCGGACGAGGCCTACGACGACGCGGTCGCACGCCTCGACCGGATGACGGCCGCGCTCGCCGCACCGGCACCGGCCACCGTCGCGACGTTCTCGCGCCCCGAACCGGCATACCGTCGTCAGCGCACCACCGAGTCGTTCGGCACCGACGTCCGCAAGCTCATCGGCGACATCGAAGCCGGCGAAGCGTTCCAGGTCGTGCTCTCGCAACGTTTCGAAATCGACTGCGACGCTGCGCCCATCGACGTCTACCGCATGCTCCGCGCGTCGAACCCGAGCCCGTACATGTTCCTGCTGCACATTCCGGGACCGGACGGCGACACGGCGTTCTCCATCGTCGGCTCGAGTCCGGAGGCGCTGGTGACCGTCGCGGACGGCACGGCCACCACACATCCGATCGCCGGGACGCGGTGGCGAGGCGCCGACGAGGAAGAGGACACCCTGCTCGAGAAGGATCTCCTGCACGACGAGAAGGAGAACGCCGAGCACCTCATGCTCGTCGACCTCGGGCGCAACGATCTCGGCCGGGTGTGCGCGCCAGGCACCGTGAAGGTGCACGACTACCGGCACATCGAGCGGTACAGCCACGTGATGCATCTCGTGTCCACCGTCACCGGGCGGCTGGCCGAGGGCAAGCGCGCGCTCGACGCCGTCACCGCGTGCTTCCCGGCGGGAACCCTCTCGGGCGCTCCCAAGGTGCGGGCGATGGAATTGATCGAAGAACTCGAACCCACCCGCCGCGGCATCTACGGCGGCATCGTGGGCTATCTCGACTTCACCGGTGACGCAGATACCGCCATCGCGATCAGATCGGCGCTCATCAAGGACAAGGTCGCGTACGTGCAGGCCGGCGCGGGCATCGTCGCCGACTCGGTACCCGACGCGGAGGACACCGAAGCCCGCAACAAGGCGATGTCCGCGCTCGCAGCGGTCGCTGCGGCCGCGACCGTCACCAACTACAGCGGGGACGCGCGGTGACCGCCCCGGACCCGCAGACCGGCGACCATGCCCGCCCGCGCACAGGCGTGAGCAGGCGCCCCACGGTCGTGGCGGCGGGGCTTCTCGCCCTCGGCGCGGCCGCACTGTGGGGTTCGAGCCGGATGACCTGGGTGCGGGCCGAATCGTCGGACGGGCTCGGTGCCGATCGTGTCACCGACCTCGAAGGTGCGAGATGGGCCGCAGCCACCACACCCCTCGCGCTGGCCTTGCTCGCCGCCATCGCCGCGGCGTTCGCGGTCCGGGGACGGGCCCTGCGCGTCGTCGCGGTCGCGGTCGCGGCAGTTGCGGTGGCGGCTGCTGTTCCCGCGGTGCAGCTGCTTGCCGGCGGCGGAGATCCGGAGACGGCGGCCAGGATCGCCGAACTTCCGGGCCGTGCCACGGTCACCGCGGTGACCGTGTCGCCGTTGCCGGCGGTCCTGGCACTGCTGGGCGCGGTCCTGGCGCTCGGCGCCGCGTTCGCACTGTGGCGGACCCCGCGCGAGCAAGCGGGGTTGTCGTCGAAGTACGACAGCCCCGCAGTACGCCGTGACGCGGCGGTGCGACGGGCCGACACCGACGAACCGATGACCGAACGGACGCTGTGGGACGCAATGGATGCGGGGGAGGATCCGACCGTCGACCACGGTGACGAGGGGCACGACGAGGAGGGCCCGTCGGATTCGGGTACCCGGCGATGAGCGCCGTGGGCACGCGCACTAGGCTCTGAGGAAATCCGATGAGCTTAATCACATCGGGATTGACAAGGGTGGGAAAGGACTCGAGCCACGATGACAGTTCTCGACTCGATTCTCGAAGGTGTGCGAGCCGACGTCGCCGCCCGTGAGGCAGTTGTCGACTTCGCTTCCGTCAAGGCCGCCGGTGCTGCCGCGCCCGCGCCGATCGACGCGAAGGCCGCTCTCCGCGAGCCGGGCATCGCAGTGATCGCCGAAGTCAAGCGCGCCAGCCCGTCCAAGGGTGCGCTCGCCGACATCGCCGATCCCGCCGAGCTGGCCAAGGCCTACGAAGCAGGCGGTGCACGCGCGATCAGTGTGCTCACCGAGGAGCGGCGCTTCCACGGCAGCCTCGCCGACCTCGATGCCGTGCGGCGCGCGGTGCGTATCCCGGTGCTCCGCAAGGACTTCGTCGTGGGTCCGTACCAGATCCACGAGGCGCGTGCTCACGGTGCAGACATCGTGCTGCTCATCGTGGCGGCCCTCGAGCAGACCGTGCTGACGGCGTTGATCGACCGCACGGAATCGCTCGGGATGACCGCCCTGGTGGAAGCCCACACCGAGGAAGAAGCCTCCCGCGCGCTCGAGGCCGGCGCGACCGTGATCGGAATCAACGCCCGCAACCTCAAGACTCTCGAGGTCGACAAGAACACCTTCGGCCGCATCGCGCCCGGACTGCCCAGCCACGTCATCAAGATCGCCGAATCGGGTGTGCGGGGACCGGCCGACCTGCTCGCCTACGCCGGAGCAGGAGCCGATGCGGTGCTGGTCGGCGAGGGTCTGGTGACCAGTGGCGACCCGCGTCAGGCCGTCGCCGAACTGGTGACCGTGGGCACACATCCGTCGTGCCCCAAGCCTGCTCGCTGAACCGTCGCCGGGGCCGGACCCGGGCACGATCCGCGTCGCCACGTGGGGCAGACTGAAGACGTGACTGCAGACGATTCCGCACTTTTCGCCAAGGGACACGGCCTTCCCTCGATGAGTGACGCCGTATCCACCCCCACCGCCCACGAGCCGGACGTTCGTGGCCACTACGGGGTGTTCGGTGGACGCTACGTCCCCGAGGCGCTCATGGCGGTCATCGAAGAGGTCACCGCCGCGTACGAGAAGGAACGGACCGACCCCGGATTTCTCGCCGAACTCGACCGGCTGCAGCGTGACTACACCGGCCGGCCGTCCCCGGTGTTCGAAGCGACCAGACTGAGCGAGCACGCGGGCGGGGCCCGCATCCTCCTCAAGCGGGAAGATCTGAACCACACCGGCTCCCACAAGATCAACAATGTGCTGGGGCAGGTCCTGCTCGCCAAGCGCATGGGAAAGACCCGCGTCATCGCCGAGACCGGTGCGGGGCAGCACGGCGTCGCCACGGCCACCGCCTGCGCGCTGCTCGGGCTCGAGTGCCGCGTCTACATGGGCGAGGTCGACACCGAGCGCCAAGCCCTCAACGTCGCGCGGATGCGCCTGCTGGGATCCGAGGTCGTCGCCGCCAAGACCGGGTCGCGCACCCTCAAGGACGCGATCAACGAAGCGATGCGCGACTGGGTGACCAACGCCGACAACACGTACTACTGCTTCGGCACCGCGGCCGGACCGCACCCGTTCCCCGCCATGGTGCGCGACTTCCAGCGCATCATCGGACTCGAATCGCGTGTGCAGGTGCGGGCGATGACCGGTCGCCTGCCCGACGCGGTCGTCGCGTGCGTCGGCGGCGGGTCGAATGCCATCGGCATCTTCCATCCGTTCATCGACGATCCGTCGGTCAAGCTGATCGGCTGCGAAGCCGGCGGCGACGGCGTCGACACCGGCCGGCACGCCGCGACCATCGGCGGTGGCACCCACGGCGCACTGCACGGCGCCTACTCGTACCTGCTGCAGGACGAAGACGGACAGACCATCGAATCGCATTCCATTTCGGCAGGTCTGGATTATCCGGGTGTCGGCCCCGAGCATTCGTGGCTCGCCGACATCGGTCGCGCGGAGTACCGGGCGATCACCGACAGCGAGGCGATGGACGCGTTCGGCCTGCTGTGCCGGACCGAAGGCATCATTCCCGCGATCGAATCCGCGCACGCCGTGGCCGGAGCCCTGAAACTCGGACCCGAGCTGGGGGAGGGCGCGATCATCCTCGTGAGCCTGTCCGGCCGGGGCGACAAGGACGTCGACACCGCAGCCAAGTGGTTCGGCTACCTCCCGGACAACGCCAGCGACAGCACCCAAGGAGCCGCGCAGTGAGCGCCCCGCACGAACGCCTCACCCAGATATTCGACACCTGCCGGGCGGAGAACCGCGCCGCGCTCATCGGATATCTCCCCGTCGGCTATCCGACCGTCGAACGCTCGCTCGAAGCCATGACCACCCTGGTCGAGGGCGGGTGCGATCTCATCGAGGTCGGCATCCCGTACAGCGACCCGGTGATGGACGGCACCACCATCCAGGAAGCGGCCTTCGAGGCGATCGCCAACGGCGTCAAGGTGCGCGACGTGTTCCGGGCGATCGAAGCGGTGAACGCCGCCGGCGGCGCAGCGGTCGTCATGACGTACTGGAACCTCGTGATGCGCTACGGCGTCGACAACTTCGCCCGTGACCTCGCCGCTGCCGGCGGACTAGGGATGATCACCCCCGACCTCATTCCCGACGAGGCCGAAGAGTGGATCGCCGCCGCGGAGAAGTACGGCCTGGGCCGGACGTTCCTCGTCGCCCCGTCGTCCACCAACGAGCGCCTCGCCAAGACGCTCGACCAGTGTGTGGGCTTCGTCTACGCGACGTCGACGATGGGTGTCACCGGCGCCCGCGACAAGGTCGACAACCGTGCACCCGAGATCGTCGCCCGGGTGCGCACCCACAGCGACATCCCGGTCGGCGTCGGACTCGGCGTCCGCAACGGCGCGCAGGCCGCCGAGATCGCCGGGTACGCGGACGGCGTGATCGTCGGCTCGGCGCTGGTGACGGCGGCGGCCCAGGGCCGCGACGCGCTGCTCGCCCTGACGCAGGATCTCGCGAGGGGCGTGCGCTCGGCTACCGTGGCCTCGTGACATCGACTGCGTCTGTTCTGGCTTATCTGCCGAGCCCCTCACAGGGCGTCTGGTACGTCGGGCCCCTGGCTCTGCGCGCCTACGCCCTCTGCATCATCGTCGGCATCGTCGTCGCCATCTGGTGGGGCGATCGTCGCTGGGTCGCCCGCGGCGGCAAGCCCGGCACGGTTCTCGACATCGCCGTGTGGGCCGTGCCGTTCGGTCTCATCGGCGGCCGTCTCTACCACGTCCTCACCGACTGGCAGACATACTTCGGGGAGGGCGCGAACCCTGCGGATGCCCTGAAGATCTGGGAAGGCGGCCTCGGAATCTGGGGGGCCGTCGCGCTCGGCGCCGTCGGAGCCTGGATCGGCTGCCGCCGCCGCGGCATCCCGTTGCCCGCGTTCGGCGACGCGCTGGCACCCGCCATTCTGCTGGCCCAGGCCATCGGGCGACTCGGCAACTGGTTCAACCAGGAACTCTACGGGCGGGAAACGACCGTCGCGTGGGGCCTCGAGATCTACCAGCGCAGCGACGACGCCGGTCGCGTATCGCCGGCATTGATCGACGGCGTCTCCACCGGCGAAGTGGCCTTCGTCGTCCACCCGACCTTCCTGTACGAGTTGCTGTGGAACGTCGCCGTGGTGATTCTGCTGGTGCTGATCGACCGCCGATTCACCATCGGGCACGGACGCCTGTTCGCGCTCTACGTCGCGGGCTATTGCGCCGGACGGTTCTGGATCGAGCTGATGCGTGCCGATGCGGCAACCGAGATCGCCGGAATCCGCGTCAACACCTTCACCTCGGGCATCGTGTTCGTGCTGGCGGTCGCCTACGTGATCTTCGCGCGTAAGGGCCGTGAAGATCCGGCCACGCTCGGCGGCACGCCTGCCGACCCACAGGTCGCGCCGGGCGACAAGGACTCCGCAGCCGAGACGGCCGAGGGCGAATCGACTGCCCCCGAGACGCCCCGCGCAGCGGACGACGACGGGACCGAAGTCGCAGCTAAACTAGATGGTTCACGGCCAGGCAAGAGCAAGGGAGACAACTCGTGACCGCACCGGACCCGGGCGCGTCCGACTCGCGCGACGCCGAACCTGCCAAGCCGGACCTGCGCAAACACTCCGATACCGGGACACCGGGCGGAGACACCGCGCACCACGACGAGCCGACCCGGGATTTCGGCCGGACCTTCGACTACGACGCGACCGCGCAGGCCTCGCTCTCCGAGCAGCAGCCCCCGGCGGAGTCCTTCGGCGGTCACACCGGAACCCCCGGCCCCGGCTGGGATACCTACTCCGGGATCGGCAACGGTCCCGGCTGGGGCACCACGCCGAGTTACCCTCCGCCGGCGGCGCACCAGTCCGACTATCCGCCCCCGAGCGGCTATCCCTACCCCGGTCCGAACCAGGGGCAGGAATCGGCGTCGCCGGGTCCCGTCTACGGCACTCCCGACCCGGGCTATCCGACTTCCGCCCCCGGCTTTCCCGCGCAGGATGTCCCGCAGCCGGGATACGGCACTCCGCCTGCCTACGGACCTCCGCCGGCCTACGGCAGCCCCCAGGGCTACGGCGCGCCCCAGGGATACGGCACCGATCCTTCCGCCCCGTTCGGACGCGACCCCTATACCGGCGAGGCGTACTCGGACAAGTCGAAGGTCACGGCCGGCGTACTCGAAATCCTGCTCGGCGCCTTCGGTGCAGGACGCTTCTACCTCGGCCAGCCCGGCACGGCGGTGGCGCAGATCGCCGTCACATGGTTGACCTGCGGTATCGGGGGGATCTGGCCGCTCATCGACGGCATCTTGATGCTCACCGGCAAGGTGCGCGACGAGCACGGCCGGCCGCTCCGCCCGTAGCGGCCGGCACCGACCGGTGACGGGTTCACCCGTGCGGCGAACCTCCGGCCCGGACCGGACGGCCAGGATTGAACCCGACCGCACCGGGTATACGCGGTCCGTGTCGCCCCTCGATCTTTCCAGCCGCACCCGATCCGCAGGACCCCTGCGTTCGGCCGTGTCCGGAGTGTTCCGGGCCGCCTCGGCGCTGCGGGGTGCGCGAGCGTTCCACCCCGAAGGCGCGTTGTTCCGCGGCCACCTGGACGTACGGGTGGACGGCGGGCCCGTGCCTCCGGGGCGCTATGCCGTCACCGGCCGGCTTTCCCGGGGCATCGGGCTGCCCGCCGGCGTTCCCGACATTCTCGGTCTCGCGCTGCGGGTCTCCCTGGAATCGGGTCCCTGGGATCTGCTGCTCGCGACCTCGTATCTCCCGGCGCGGGCGGTACTGCTCCCGGTGCGCGGCTGGGGGAGCGCGCGCTACAGCAGCCTCGCCGCGTACCGCAGATACGGGGACGACCGGGTGCGATGGGTCCTCGCGACGCCCGTGGGACGGCAGCCGAACACCACATCGGCGGACGATCTCCGGCCCGAGGTGGCACCGCTCGTCTTCTCGCTCGGCTGGGCGCCGGCGCGGGGCGCGGCACTCCCGTTCGGGAATGTCACCCTCACCTCGCGACTCGCGGTGGACGATTCCGAGATGACCTCGTTCGACCCGGTGGTGCACTGTCCCCCTACGTTGCGGATGTGGCCCGACTTCGTCGCAGAGATTCGCCGGGACGCGTATCGCGGCAGCCGCGCGGGACGGGCAGCCTCCCTCGATGCGTGAGGTTCTCGACGCGTGAGACCGACGGTGTCCATGTATCCGGTAGATGAGGAGACGACGTGATGGCAGAGAAGAAGAATCGTTCGGACGGCCCCGGCAAGACGACCGACGAGAGCGCGTCGCACGCCCGCGAACCCAAGGGCGGCCGGCCCGGACCCGCCGACGAAGGCGGGACCGGCGGGATGGCGACCAGGGAGAACGCACCCGAAATAGCAGAGGACCAGAAGGACTGACACACCGGGCTGCCGCTCCGGGTGCGCGCGTGCGGGTTACGGACTCCGATGGTGGGCGCGCACCATGGGGGCTAGGCTCGAGGCGTGACCCGACGTACCAAGATCGTATGCACAATGGGCCCGGCTACCTCGGACCCCGACGTCCTCCGGGAACTCGTCGACGCCGGCATGGATGTGGCGCGGCTGAACTTCAGCCACGGAGATCACGCCGATCACGAGCTCCAGTACAACCACGTTCGTGCCGCCGCCGAGTCGTCCGGCAAGGCCGTCGGCGTGCTCGCCGACCTCCAGGGACCCAAGATTCGTCTGGGCCGATTCGCCGACGGCCCCACCGTCTGGAACAACGGTGAACTCGTCCGCATCACCGTCGACGACGTCGAAGGCACCCACGACCGCGTCTCGACCACGTACAAGGAACTCGCGCAGGACGCGGTCGCCGGCGACCGGTTGCTCGTCGACGACGGCAAGGTCGGCCTCGTGGTCGAATCCGTCGAAGGAAACGACGTGGTCTGCCGCGTGACGGAGGGCGGCCCGGTCAGCAACAACAAGGGCGTCTCCCTGCCCGGGATGAACGTCTCCGTTCCGGCGCTGTCCGAAAAGGACATCGCCGACCTCGAATTCGCGCTGCAGCTCGGTGTCGACTTCATCGCTCTGTCGTTCGTGCGTTCCCCGGCCGACATCGAACTCGTGCACGAGATCATGGATCGTGTCGGCCGGCGTGTCCCGGTCATCGCCAAGCTCGAGAAGCCCGAAGCGATCGAGAACCTCGAAGCGGTCGTGCTGGCATTCGACGCGGTGATGGTCGCTCGCGGCGACCTCGGTGTGGAACTGCCGCTCGAAGAGGTCCCGCTGGTGCAGAAGCGCGCGATCCAGATCGCCCGGGAGAACGCCAAGCCCGTGATCGTCGCGACGCAGATGCTCGAGTCGATGATCGAGAATTCCCGCCCGACCCGCGCGGAGGCATCCGACGTCGCGAACGCCGTACTCGACGGCGCCGACGCCGTCATGCTGTCCGGCGAGACCTCGGTGGGCAAGTTCCCGATCGAGACCGTCAAGACGATGGCGCGCATCATCGCGGCCGTCGAATCGGATTCGACCGACGTTCCCGCGCTGACCCACGTGCCCCGCACGAAACGCGGCGTCATTTCGTATGCGGCCCGCGACATCGGCGAGCGGCTCGATGCGAGCGCACTCGTCGCGTTCACGCAATCGGGCGACACGGTGCGCCGACTCGCGCGGCTGCACACAAGGCTCCCGCTGCTCGCCTTCACGCCCGCGCCGAGTATTCGCAATCAGCTGGCACTGACGTGGGGCACCGAAACGTTCTCCGTGCCGCCGGTGGACACCACCGACCAGATGGTCGAGCAGGTCGACGCGGCGCTGCTCTCGCTCGGGCGTTACCAGCGTGGCGATCTCGTGGTGATCGTCGCAGGTGCCCCTCCGGGACGGACGGGTTCGACCAACCTGATCCACGTACACCGGCTGGGGGAGAAGGACACCCGGTGACGGGTGTCGACACGTCGGATCTCCACGTCCTCCTCGGACTGTTCGATCTCGAGCAGACCGGGGAGGACGTGCTCCGCGGCGAACATCCCCCGCAGGTCGGTGCCCGGACGTTCGGAGGGCAGCTCGTCGCGCAGGCGCTCGTCGCGGCGGGGCGCACGGTCGGAGACCGGCCGGTACACGCTATCAACGCGCACTTCATCCGGGGCGGAAACGTCAAGGCGCCCATCGAGTACCGGGTCGCGCGGCACCGTGACGGTCGTGACTTCGCGAACCGGATGGTGACCGCCTACCAGGACGGGCAGGAACTGTTCGTCATGCTCGCGGCGTTCCAGCGCTGGGGGAAGGGACTCGAGCATTCCGTCGGGGTTCCGGAAGTTCCTCTGCCGGAAACACTTCCATCCATCGGGGAGCGGTTGCAGGGGTTCGAGGCACAGTTGCCGTACTTCGCGGGGGCACTCAAGCCCATCGACATGCGGTACGCGAACGACCCCGCATGGGTGCTGCGGGGCACCGGCGAGAAGCTCAACCACAACCGTGTCTGGATGCGTCCCGACGGTGAGATGCCCGGCGATGCGCTGCTGCACGCGGCGACTCTGGCCTACAGTTCCGACACCACGGTCCTCGACTCGATTCTGACCACGCACGGATTGTCGTGGGGTCTCGACCGGATCGTCGCGGCCACCGTCAATCATTCGATCTGGTTCCACCGCCCGCTCCGATTCGACGACTGGCATCTCTACGCCACCGAGTCGCCGGTCGCGGCCGGGTCGCGCGGGATGGCGACGGGCCGGTACTTCGACCTCGACGGGCAACTCGTCGCGACGGTCGTGCAGGAAGGTCTGGTGCGGCACTTCCCGTCCCGTCGCTGAGCGACGCTCACGCGCGGTCGCCGGAATCGCCGGTCATCCGCTCGAGCGCCGCCGACAACCGTCGCAGCGCCGACACGGCCTCCTCGAAGTCGTCGCAGCCCATCTCGTCGCACAGACGGCGCGCGGCCGTCGCGTGCGCGGGGCCGATCTGTGCGACCGCCTCGAGACCCGCCGGCGTCGCGGCGACCAGCTTCGCGCGGCGATGCGCCGGGTTCGGCCGGTATTCCGCGAGACCCTGCTCGACGAGCAGATCCGCGATGCGCTGCACGCTCTGGCGGGTGATACCCATCTCGCGTGCGATCCCCGCGACGGGCAGCGGCGTGGTGAGTACGGCGCCGAGTACCTGCCAGCGCGAGGCGGTCAGACCCGCGGGTGCGGCGAGGGTGTCCGCGAGGTCCAGGAACTGGCCGTTGAGGCGGAACGACGTCAACGCGGCGGCGCTGAGCAGTTCCGGAATCGAGGTTTCGGTCGTGCTCATCCCTCGTGTGCCGTCAGTCCGTAGTATCCCGACGGGTCGTGCTCGCCGTAGAGCTTGTACCAGGCGGTGAGCACCTCGGGTGTGTACAGATCGAGACGCTCGAAGATGGCGCGGGCGAACTCGACCGGCGCTATGCCGCTCGCGGTGAGGAGGTCCCGGTCGGTGACGGCGAGGTCGTCGCGATAGAGGTGTGCGCCGCCGTATCCGACGCTCTCCAAGAATTCCCTCGCATTGCTCGTGTGGGCGTGGTCGTCGAGCAGCCCCGCCCGCGCGAGTCCGCCGGTCGCTCCGCACATCGCGGCGACCGGGACGCCCGCGTCGAGGAACTCTCTCGCTTTGTCGGTGAACGGAGTGAAGGCCTCGGTGGGCCAGATGTTGTTGCCGGCGAGCACGAGCATTGCGGAGGAGGGCGGATCCACCTCGTCGAGTGTGACATCCGGCACGATGCGGAGGCCGCCCATGGTGGTGACCGGGTCGCGTCCGGTCGAGACGGTGCGGACGCTGTAGCGCCCCGGCTGACGTTGGAAGTCGGGATCTGCGATGCCCGACATCGCGTATCCGATCTCCCAGTCGGCGAGCGTGTCGTACACGGCGAAGTACACGATGCCATCCATGACAGTATGCTGTCAGCATGACAGCGTGCTGTCAATGGTATGCCGTCGATGGACGATTTGCCCGACCGCCGCGTCGACGATTAGCCTCGTATCGACCACTCGGTGGTTTTGCTGTCGTCTAGGGTCGAGCCCGACCCATCGGAGGGGACATGTTCGGCATGAATCGAGCACAGGACATGCACACACGTGCGGGCGTCGCCGCCCCGTCGTGTTGTTGCGCCTGCCGCTGATACCCCCGACCGGGGCATAGGTCCCCCTCGGGAGCCGTGCCCGAAATCCGTCCCCCGAACCGTGCGCCGTTGGCCTCGTCACCCGAGTCCGCGACGGTTCGAAAGGATCCTCCGCATGTCCGATTCGACGGCACTTCCCGTCATCGATCTCGCCGACTTCGATGCACCCGAAACACGCGATGCTGCGCTCGACCGTCTTCGCACCGTCACGCACGAGATCGGCTTCTTCCACCTCGCCGGCCACGGAATCGATCCCGCGGCGGCCGATCGCCTGATTGCTGCCTCCCGCGAGTTCTTCGCGCTTCCCGACGCCGCCAAACTCGAGGTCGAGAACAGCCACTCACCACACTTCCGCGGTTACACCCGGGTCGGCGGTGAGCGCACCCAGGGCCACGTCGACTGGCGCGAACAACTCGACATCGGGCCGGAACGCGACGCCGTCGCCGAGTTCGATCCGGCGCGTCCCTGGGAGATGCTCCACGGACCGAACCTGTGGCCCGCGCAGGTTCCGCAGTTGCGCCCGGCAGCAGTGGAGTGGATGGACCGGCTCCAGGTGGTCGGTCTCCGCTTGCTGCGCGCCTGGGCCGAATCCCTGGGGGCCCCCGCAGATTTCTTCGACGAGGCCTTCGCCCACCCGGACCCGTTGCTCAAGATCGTGCGCTATCCCGGCCACGATCGATCGGTGACCGACCAGGGAGTGGGCAGCCACAAGGATGTCGGCGCGCTGACCCTTCTGTACCCCGAGCCCGGGAGCACCGGCTTTCAGGTGCAGCGCGACGGCGCATGGTTCGAGGTCGATCCGCTCCCGGGGCACCTCCTCGTCAACATCGGCGAACTGCTCGAGGTGGCCACCGGCGGATATCTCACGGCGACCGTCCACCGCGTCGAACCGCCGTCGACAGGAACGGATCGGGTGTCCCTGCCGTTCTTCCTCAATCCCGCACTCGACAAAGCGCTGCCCACCCTCCCGCTGCCGGATCATCTGGCGGCCGCGGCGCGGGGCGTGGGACACGACGCGCACGGCGGAGCGCTGCACGCGGTGTACGGACTGAACGCGCTCAAATCCCGGTTGCGTGCTCATCCCAATGTCACCGAGCGGTACCACGCGGAGTTGCTCCGCTCGTTCGAACTCGGCCGATGACCGCGTCGTCGCCTGCCGCCCCCGCACCGCCGGATTCGTCCGGCCCGACCACACGTCCGCCGTAGCCTGAGAGCCGACCCGTCCGGACTGCGTGATCCCGCGTCGTCCGGGGCGCTCCCACAGTTCCACCCTGCCGAGCACCGGCAGTTCCACAACGGAAGGTAGTACCCGATGTTCCTGCGTCGTACCGTCGTCGCGACCACCGCTTTCACCCTCGCCCTCGGCCTGGCAGCCTGCTCGTCGTCCGGAGGAGACGAGAACACCCTGCGGATCTCGGCCTCGTCCACGCCGCACGTCGAGATCCTCGATCACCTCGTGAGCACCGGTGCGCTCGGCGACTACCAGCTCGACATCCTCGACATCACCGGCGAGGTCGATCCCAACGAGTTGCTCGAAGCCGGTGACGTGGACGCGAACTTCTTCCAGCACGAGCCGTACCTGATCGACTGGCAGAAGCAGAACGGTGTCGACGATCTCGTCGCTGTTGCAGACGTGCACCTCGAGCCGCTGAGCCTGTACTCCAACAAGATCGGGTCGCTCGACGAGTTGAAGGACGGCGACACCATCGCGGTGCCGCGTGACACCACCAACTACGCCCGCGCGCTGTACCTGCTCGAATCGGCCGGGCTGATCGAGATGGACGTGCCGTTCGACCAGGCAGATCTGTCGGTGGTCACCGAATCGAACATCACCGCGAATCCGAAGAACCTGAAGTTCCTGGCGATCGAGCGGCCCCAGCTCGCGCGTCAGCTCGACGACGCGCAGGTCACCGCCGCCGTCATCAACTCCAACTACGCCCTCGAGGCCGGACTCACCCCGGCCGAGGACGGCATCGTCACCGAGCAGGTCGACGGCAACCCCTTCTCCAACCTGCTCGTTGTGCGCGCCGAGAACGAGAACGACCCCGCGGTGGTCGCACTCGCGGACGCTCTCGAGTCGCCGGAAACCGCTGCGTGGATCGAGGAGACCTACTCGGGTTCCGTCGTTCCGGTCCAGCCCACGAACTGATGATCGTCGTCGACAACCTCGTCAAGACCTTCCCCGGCGCCGGTGGCGCCGGGGAGGTCGCGGCGTTGCGAGGGGTTTCTCTCGACATCCCGGACGGAGAGATCTTCGGCATCGTGGGTCCGTCCGGATCGGGTAAATCCACTCTTCTCCGGTGCCTGAACCTCCTCGAAAAGCCCACGTCGGGTCGGATCCTTCTCGGCGGGGACGACCTGTCGACTCTCTCCGGGGCCGAACTGCGCTCCGCCCGGCGCCGGATCGGCACCGTCTTCCAGCAGTTCAACCTGCTGCATTCGCGCACCGTCCTCCGCAACATCGAGTTGCCACTCGAGCTCGCCGGCTTGGGCAAGGACGAGCGGCGCGCCCGCGCGGCGTCGCTGATCGACCTCGTCGGCCTGTCCGGCAAGGAGAAGAGCTACCCGTCCCAGTTGTCGGGCGGCCAGCAGCAACGCGTCGGCATTGCGCGCGCGCTCGCCGCAGAACCCGAGGTGCTGCTGTGCGACGAAGCGACCAGCGCCCTCGACCCCGACACCACCGAGCAGGTTCTCGACCTCGTCGCCGAGGTGAACCGCACCCTGGGCGTGACGGTTGTGGTGATCACCCACGAACTCGGGGTGCTACGCAGAATCTGCACGTCGGCGGCGCGACTCGAAGCCGGCCGGATCGTGGAGACCGGGCGCATCACCGACCTCGTCGCCTCACCCGACTCTGCGCTCGGTGCCGCGATGTTGCCGGTCGGTGACGACCCCTCTCTGGGGTCGAGCGCCGACACCGCAGTGGTCACGGCGATCGGAGACGCGGCGCACGGGCCGTGGCTGTCCCAGATGATCCGGGCTGCGGACGCCGATATCGCCGTCGTCGGCGGGCGCGTCGAGCAGGTGGGCGACGTGACCGTCGGCCGGATGCGTTTGCGATTCACGACGGACACCGACCACGCCCGGGTCGAACGATTCGTGGACCAGCACCCGCACCTGACCCTGTCGTGGGGCGCGGGGACCGAACTGGAGGGACTCACCGAATGAGGTCACATCCGCGATGAACAAGCTCACGTGGTACGACTCCTTGCCCGAAGTGTGGGAGGCGACCCTCGAAACGCTGTACATGGTCACGGTGTCGTTCGTGCTCACGGTGATCGGGGGAGTGCTGGTGGGCATCGTCCTGCAGGTCACCTCCCCGTCGGGCCTCCTGCCGCGGCGGACGCTCAACACGGTGCTCGGTGTGATCGTGAACCTGTTCCGGTCGTTGCCGTTCCTGATCCTGCTCATCGCGCTGATCGGAGTCACCCGGGCGATCGTCGGTACAGCGATCGGCCCGACGGCGGCGATCGTCCCGCTCACCATCGGGGCCATCCCGTTCTTCGCGCGGATTGTCGAATCCGCGCTGCGGGAGGTGCCGCGCGGCCGGGTCGAAGCAGCCCAGGCGATGGGAGCGTCGACCGGGCAGATCGTGCGGAAGGTTCTCCTGCCCGAAGCCGTCTCGCCTCTCGTGGCCGGCGCGACGCTCACCCTGGTCCTTCTCGTCGGGTACTCCGCCATGGCCGGTGTCATCGGCGGTGGCGGACTCGGCGACTTCGCGATCGTGTACGGCTACCAGCGGTTCAACACGCCGGTGCTTCTGGTTGCCGTGGTCGTGCTGATCGTGATGGTGCAGATCATGCAATCGGTCGGCGACGGCATCATCCGGGCCTACGCGCACCGGCGGTGATCGTCGACAGATACAGGCCGGTGACGAGTCACTAATCGATTGCGAGACGTATGTCACAGTTGATAGTATTTCCGTTACCAAACCCGCTCTCTTCGAGCGGAAGGGAAGCAGAACGCCGAATCCGTTGACAGCGGAGGTGCACACCGTCGTACCGAGAAGGGCATCGGTCGGCAGGGGTGCGGACGTGGGGGCGTCCGGCAACTGTTCTCCAGGGAGGGAACGGAGAGATCGTGATGGCTGCACACCGCCGAAAGGCATCCGAGAACGCGCTGTCGTCGCAGCGGAGGATGCTCGCCATACTTGTTCTTTCCGGCATGCTCACCATCGGCTTCGTCGCTGCCGCACTCACCGGTTCGTACTCGGTGGGGCTGATCTCGTCGCTGCTCATCGGAGCGTGCATCATCGTGGCGCACCTGATGATCGCGCCCGGCGCGATCATCGGACGGGGGACTGTCCATGGTCCCGCTCGGCACGAAATCGCACCTCCGCCATGAGTATTCGAGATCCGTCACGGCTGATGAGTGCCTCCGTATCCGGAGCGCGTCCGCAACACCCGGGGCGCTCCGGATCGTTCTGCACGGTGACGGTCACGGCCGGTGTGGCACCGGGGCGCCGCCGTGAGTCGCCGGGACGGACACCGGCCGAACCGAAAAGGGACAGATCCGCTCCAGGAGTTTGGGCGCGTTGTGCGGTGGTACGACACCGCTACTGCACGCACTGTGCGCCGACCTCCTGAAAGGTGAAACCCTTGTTCCGTCACACAGATCACCTCCAGTTCGACGTCAAACCCGAGAAGCCCGATCCCGTCTACGCCCGCAAACTCCAAGAACTCATCGGCGGCGCATACGGCGAAATGACCGTCACCATGCAGTACCTGTTCCAGGGATGGAACTGCCGGATGCCCGGCAAGTACAAGGACATGATCATGGACGTCGCTACCGAAGAAATCGGCCACGTCGAAATGATCGCCACCATGGTCGCCCGGCTCCTCGAAGGCGCACCGGCCACCGAATCGACCAAGAACGCCGCCGCCGACCCCGTCGTCGCGGCCGTGCTCGGCGGGATGGACCCGCAACAGGCCATCGTCTCCGGCGGCGGACCGACGCTGTCGGACAGCAACGGTGTGCCCTGGAACGGACGGTTCATCGTCGCGAGCGGCAACCTGCTCGCCGATTTCCGGGCCAACGTCGCTGCCGAAGCGCAGGGCAGGGTACAAACCGCGCGTTTGTATCACATGACCGACGATCCGGGTGTCAAGGACATGCTCGAGTTCAACCTGGCGCGCGATACGTACCACCAGAATCTGTGGCTCGCGGCGATCGAGGAACTGCAGGCCGACGGGATCGGGCCGTCCCCGATCGCACCGAACGCGTTGTTCGACGAGGAGCATTCCGAACATGCCACGAGCCTGTGGCATCTGTCGGACGGTGTCGCGTCGGATCAGGGCCGGTGGGCGCACGGTACCGGTCCCGACGGGTCGACGCCGATGTCGTTCCTGGCCGATCCGGTTCCGCTCGGTGATGTGGCCAGTGCGCCGCCGCCGGATCCGAAGCTGTATGCGACCTATGACGGGTCGCAGGGTGAGCCGCGTTCGGCTGCGCTGGGCACGGAGAAGGGGCTGATGGGCAAGATGAAGGACGCAGTCAACACCGAACCCTGAGTAGGCGAGGGAGACGGTCGCCGGTGCCCGGCGGCCACGGACACCACGGAGTGGTTCGGGTCCGCAGTGGAAACGCACAGCGGCGCTCGGGCGCAGGAACCAGGGAGGGGCCGACATATGTCGGCCCCTCCCGTCGCATGTTTGGTGCTCCCGTACCGCGGGTACAAGTCCGGTACCGATAGGTCGGTCCAGCAGTGCGCCGCCCTCGCATCGAATGCACCGCGTGCCGCGCTTGGCACCGGCGAGGCGAAAGCGACATTGCTGATGGATCCGACGTATTTCGAACGGCTCATCGCCGCACTCTGGACGAGGTGTTCTCCACGCCCCCGATGGGCTCCCGCCCTCGGTGACGGGTGGATGAAAGCCCCGAGCCCCGTGCCTGCCGACCGTGTCGTCAGCATGCGCGCTCCGGAGTCACCGCGCGAATCAGCGCAGGTCGCCGGCTCGTCTTCAGCTCGGCATCGGATGCACACAACGCTCGCGCAGTGGGAGGCGGCGCCCCTCCGCTGTCGAGAGCACCGGCGCTACGGCCGCGGTCGGCAGCAGTAGCCGACTCCGACCGGCCACCGGAATACGCGAAAGAAGAAAGAGGAAGATCATGCGAATCGCGATGGTATCCGACGACATCAGCCCGCTCGCCACCTGCGGGCGTGCGGACACGGACCGCCGGAAAGCGCATAGTGCCGAGTTGTTCGCCGCTCTCGCCCGTGCGGGCCACGACGTGACCGTCTACACCCGGCGCGACAATCCTGATCTCCCCGAACGCGTCACCACAGCTCACGGATACACGGTGGTCCATGTACCCGCGGGCCCGGCAGCCCCGCTGGCGGAAGACGAAGTGCTGCCGACGATGGGCACGTTCGCAGGCTTCCTGGAAGCGGACTGGATGCGGCACCGTCCCGACGTCGCGCATGCGCATTCGTGGACATCGGGAATCGCCACCCAACTCGCCGCCCGAGCGCTCTCCCTCCCTACCGTGCAGACCTTCGCCACCCTCAGCGTTGCCGAATCCGCGCTGCAATCCGGTGGGGAGATGGACCTTTCGAGCCGGATGCGGCTCGAACGTGTGCTGGCGAAGGGAGCACATCATGTGGTCGCGACGTGCTCGGAACAAGTCTTCGAGTTGTCTCGGATGGGTCTGCCACGAACGCGGGCATCGGTAGTCCCGTCCGGCGTCGACGTCGACCACTTCACCGTCGCCGGATTCGGCACGGTCCCGTCGTCCCGTGGACGGTACCGGCTCGTGGCGGCGGGGCGGCCGGCGCCGGAGGACGGGTTCGACACCGCCGTCACGGCGTTGTCGCTGCTGCCCGACACCGAACTCGTCATCGCCGGGGGAGCCGCGCACGACGACGCGGCGGCGGACGAAACGGACCGATTGCTCGCGCTCGCCGACGAACTCGGGGTGCGCGAGCGAGTGCACATGGAGGGGCACGTCACGCGAGACAGGATGCCCGCATTGTTGCGTTCGGCCGACGTGGTGCTGTGCCCGTCGCGGTACGAACCGTTCGGGATCGTGGCGCTCGAGGCCATGGCGTGCGGACGCCCGGTGGTGGCGACCGCAGTCGCGAGCCTGCGCGACATCGTGGTCGACGGGGTGACCGGGCTCCTCGTACCACCGCGCTCCCCGCACGCCGTCGCTACGGCCGTACGGGAACTGATCGCTGATCCGGGGCAGCACGGCGCTTTCGGTGTCGCGGGGCGCGATCGTGCCGAAACGCGCTATTCCTGGGGACGGGCCGTCGTCGACCTTGTCGGTGCCTACGAACGCGCTGTCCGGCAGTCCCTCGCCGAACCCGTCACGGTCCGCGCCGGCGCCTCCCGGTCGGGAGCACTGTGAGACCGGCGGCAGCGAGCGCTTCGGACCGGCCTCCGGCGACACGCGTCCCGACGCCCGCCGGATACGCCCCGCTCGCCCGGTGAGCCTCTAGCATCGGGCGCGTGACCGCCGCGCCCGACAGCACCAGCCCCTCCGCGCCGCTGCGGATACTCCTCTACAGCGACGACGCGGGTGTGCGCGCGCAGTTGAGGTCGGCGCTCGGGGACCGGGTGCACCCCGACCTGCCCCGGTTCGAGTACCTCGAAGTGGCCACCGCGCCGGTGGTGATCGCACATATGGACGCGGGCGACGTCGACCTCGCGATACTCGACGGTGAGACGGCGCCCGCGGGCGGACTCGGCATCGCGAAACAGCTCAAGGACGAGATCGATCCGTGCCCACCGATCGTGGTGCTCACGGGCAGAGCCGATGACGCGTGGCTCGCGTCCTGGTCACGTGCCGAGGCGGTCGTCACGCGCCCGATCGATCCACTGACGCTCGCCCGTGAAGTGGTACGACTGCTGCGTCCGGCCGGCCGCTGAACCGCCCGCGGGCCGATACCGAACCGACCGCTCCGTACCGAACGGCGCGCACGAACCTACCCCATTCGTACCTCGCTCCCGAGCGGACACGCGCGACGGAATTCTCCATCCGAAATCGCTGACAACTGCGGCACGAACGCTACTAGTGTGTGTGCGGTAGCTCACATGTGACCGAGTTGTCCCGGATTGCCGGGCTCGGGCACCGGGGACCGAGGTTCTGTGACTACGGCACGACCGGGAGACGTCAGCGGAACCGGAGGTGGCGATGAACGTCTATGTACCGATCCTGGTGCTGGGAGCGATCGCTGTCGCGTTCGCGGTGTTTTCGGTGGTCGTCGCGTCGATAGCCGGGCCGAGTCGCTACAACCGTGCCAAGCTCGAAGCCTACGAATGCGGCATCGATCCGACACCGCAGCCCGTCGGAGGCGGACGTTTTCCCGTCAAGTACTACCTCACGGCCATGCTGTTCATCATTTTCGATATCGAAATCGTCTTCCTGTATCCGTGGGCGGTGAATTTCGACGCGCTGGGCGTGTTCGGACTGCTCGCGATGGGGTTGTTCATGGTCAATGTGTTCGTCGCGTACGCCTACGAATGGAAACGCGGAGGACTCGCCTGGGAGTAGCCCGCGTGACGCACCGGCCGAGGGCGGTGTCGTCGAAGTGGCTGCGCGAGAAAGTGATCCACACCAACGACGCAAGTGGTAGGAGTCGAACATGGGTCTCGAGGAGAAGGTGCCGAGCGGATTTCTGCTGAGCACGGTCGAAACCCTCGCAGGATTCGCACGCAAGGGTTCGCTGTGGCCGGCGTCCTTCGGCCTCGCGTGCTGCGCGATCGAAATGATGTCCACCGCGGGAGGCCGCTACGACCTCGCACGATTCGGGATGGAAGCCTTCCGGGCGTCCCCCCGGCAGGCCGACGTCATGATCGTCGCCGGCCGGGTAAGCCAGAAGATGGCGCCGGCGCTGCGCCAGGTCTACGACCAGATGGTCGAACCCAAATGGGTGCTCGCCATGGGGGTGTGCGCATCCTCGGGCGGCATGTTCAACAATTACGCCATCGTCCAGGGCGTCGACCATGTGGTGCCGGTCGACATCTACCTGCCCGGGTGCCCCCCGCGCCCGGAAATGCTGATCCACGCGATTCTGGCGCTGCACGAGAAGATCGCGCACATGCCTCTCGGTGCCAACCGCGCGGACGCTGTGCGCGCCGCCGAGGAGGCCGCACTCTCGGCACGCCCGCTCATCGAGTTGACGGTGCCGCGGCGATGACGGGCGAACACCCCACTCGGACCGGCGGGGAAC
The DNA here is from genome assembly GCF_042730335.1 of Rhodococcus sp. NPDC060084. Classification (NCBI taxonomy): domain Bacteria; kingdom Bacillati; phylum Actinomycetota; class Actinomycetes; order Mycobacteriales; family Nocardiaceae; genus Rhodococcus; species Rhodococcus sp. NPDC060084. Next base: position 27,115 of record NZ_JBHWWX010000003.1, on the reverse strand, counting down.
AGATCGGCCCCGAGACCGGCAGGGAGCAGATCGATGTCCGGCGCGGCATGTTCGGTGCCCGCGACAGCGGCGACACCTCCGGGTACGGGCGCCTCGTACGGAGGATCACCCTTCCCGGCAGTTCGCCCCGGCCCTACGGCGGCTATTTCGACGACGTGGCCGACGCCCTCGACGATGCGCTCGCGCCCACCGCGGGGGAGGGATTCGCCGACGCGGTCGAGAAGATCGTCGTCTTCCGCGACGAAATGACGATCCATGTCCGCCGAGAGCATCTGCCGCGTGTCGCCCTCACCCTGCGCAACGACGCCGCGTTGCGGTTCGAACTGTGCCTGGGCGTCAGCGGGGTGCACTATCCGGAGGAGACCGGCAGGGAACTCCACGCGGTGTACGCCCTCATGTCCATCACACACAACCGGCGCGTGCGACTCGAAGTCACTGCGCCCGAGTCCGATCCGCACATCCCGTCGCTCTACGCCATCTATCCGACCAACGACTGGCACGAGCGTGAAACGTACGACTTCTTCGGGATCAGGTTCGACGGTCACCCCGCGCTGACCCGGATCGAGATGCCCGACGACTGGTCCGGGCATCCCCAGCGCAAGGACTACCCGCTCGGCGGGATCCCCGTGGAGTACAAGGGCGCCACCATCGCGCCTCCGGACGAACGGAGGGCATACAGCTGATGAGCGACACAGCAGCCACGTCCGGCGGCGCGCGTGACGACACCACCATCCTCACCGCATCCGGCCAGGACTGGGACGAGGTCGTCACGGCCGCCGCGGCGGCGGGCGAAGACCACATCGTGGTCAACATGGGCCCGCAGCACCCGTCCACGCACGGCGTCCTTCGGCTCGTCCTCGAGATCGACGGCGAAACCATCACCGAAGCGCGATGCAGTATCGGCTATCTGCACACCGGTATCGAGAAGAACGTCGAATACCGCAACTGGACGCAGGGCGTCACGTTCGTCACCCGCATGGACTATCTCGCGCCGTTCTTCAACGAGGCTGCGTACTGCCTCGGCGTGGAGAAACTGCTCGACATCACCCACCTCGTGCCCGAGCGGGCCGACGTCATCCGGGTGATGCTCATGGAACTCAATCGGATTTCCTCGCACATGGTCGCCCTCGCGACCGGAGGCATGGAACTCGGCGCCACCACGCCGATGCTGTTCGGCTTCCGCGAGCGCGAACTGATCCTCGACGTCTTCGAAACCATCACCGGACTTCGGATGAACCACGCGTACATCCGGCCGGGCGGGCTGGTCCAGGACCTCCCCTCCGACGCGGTCCCGAAGATCCGCGATCTGCTGGCGATCCTGCCCTCGAGGATCCGCGACATGGAGATGCTTCTCGACGACAACCCGATCTTCATCTCGCGCACCCGGGGTATCGGCTACCTCGACCTGACCGGGTGCATGGCGCTGGGGGTCACCGGGCCGATCCTGCGGGCGACCGGCCTGCCGCACGACCTGCGCAAGGCACAGCCGTACTGCGGATACGAGAACTACGAATTCGACGTGGTCACCGACACCGGCAGCGACTGTTACGGCAGGTACCGGATCCGGATCGGTGAAATGAAGGAGTCGCTGAAGATCGTCGAACAGTGTCTCGACCGGCTGCGCCCGGGCCCGGTGATGGTGGAGGACAGGAAGATCGCGTGGCCGTCGCAACTCACCCGCGGCAGCGACGGTCTCGGCAATTCCCCCGAGCACATCCGCCGGATCATGGGCACGTCCATGGAGGGACTGATCCACCATTTCAAGCTCGTCACCGAAGGACTGCGGGTGCCCGCGGGCCAGGTGTACGTCTCGGTCGAGTCGCCTCGTGGCGAATTGGGGGTCCACATGGTCAGCGACGGCGGCACACGGCCCTACCGGGTGCACTACCGCGACCCGTCGTTCACGAACCTCCAGGCGGTGGCCGCGATGTGTGAGGGCGGCATGGTGTCCGACGTGATCGCCTCGCTCGCGAGTATCGATCCGGTGATGGGTGGGGTGGACCGATGAGCACCGAATACGTCCACAAGGGAGACACACCCGTTCCCACCGGAGGGCAGGAACCGGTCTTCCTTCCGCTCGGGCCGCGACCGGAAGAAGACGCCTCGATCGTGCGCCCCGGTGCACGCCGGAGCTATCCCGACGACGTGCTCGCCCGGCTCGAGAAGGATGCCGCCGAGATCATCGGCCGCTACCCCCACGGCCGCTCCGCCCTGCTTCCGCTGCTGCACCTCGTCCAGGCCGAGGACAGCTACATCACGCCCGCAGGACTCGAATTCTGCGCCCGGCAACTGGGATTGTCCGGCGCGGAGGTCGCTGCGGTTGCCACTTTCTACACCATGTACCGGCGCAAGCCCACCGGCACCTACCACGTCGGAGTGTGCACGAACGCGCTCTGCGCGGTCATGGGCGGTGACGAGATCTTCGAAGCGGTGCGGGATCATCTCGGCGTCGCCAACGGCGAGACCACCGAGGACGGTGCGGTCACGCTCGAGCACATCGAATGCAACGCCGCCTGCGATTTCGCCCCCGCGATGACCGTCAACTGGGAACTGTTCGACAACGCGTCCGTGGAGTCCGCGGTCGACCTCGTCGACGACCTCCGTGCGGGGCGGCCGCCTCAGCCCACCCGCGGCGCCGCGCTCACGACGTTCCGCGACACCTCCCGGTTGCTCGCCGGATTCCCCGACGAACGCGACGGCGCGCTCGAAGCCGGCGGCACCGCAGGTGGCGCCTCGCTGGCCGGTCTGCGCGTCGCTCGCGATCGCGGTATGGCCGCCCCGCCGGCGCCGCGCGACGGTGACGCCCGCGCCGACAGCGATCTCGGGAACGTGGGGACGGCTCTGACGCCCGTGCTCACGCGGTCCTGGGGTGACGACGAGGCGTGGACACTCGACGCGTACCGCCGTCAGCACGGTTACGAGGCGTTGCCGATCGCCCTCGGCATGGAACCCGACGCCGTGGTGTCGGCGGTCAAGGACGCGGGCCTGCGCGGGCGTGGGGGCGCGGGGTTCTCCACCGGCACCAAATGGTCGTTCATTCCGCAGGGTGACGACAAGCCCCACTACCTCGTCGTCAACGCCGACGAATCCGAGCCCGGAACCTGCAAGGACATCCCGCTCCTGTTCGCCACTCCACACGCCCTCCTCGAAGGAGCGATCATCGCGGCCTACGCGATCCGCGCGCGGCACGCGTTCGTGTACCTCCGCGGTGAGGCCGTTCCGGTACTGCGGCGGTTGCAGGCCGCTGTCGCCGACGCGTACGCCGCCGGGTACCTCGGCAACGACATCCTCGGCTCCGGATACGACCTCGATCTCGTCGTGCACGCCGGCGCCGGTGCCTACATCTGCGGTGAGGAAACCGCGCTGCTCGACTCGCTCGAAGGTCGCCGCGGGCAGCCGCGACTGCGGCCGCCGTTCCCGGCGGTCGCGGGTCTGTACGCGTGCCCCACCGTGGTCAACAACGTCGAATCCATCGCCAACGTGCCGCCGATCATCCGCAACGGAGTCGAGTGGTATCGGTCGATGGGCACCGAGAAGTCTCCGGGCTTCGCCCTGTTCTCCTTGTCCGGGCACGTCACGACCCCGGGTCAGTACGAGGCTCCGCTCGGGATCACGCTGCGCGAACTGCTCGAGTACGCGGGCGGTGTCCGTTCCGGTCACGAGCTGAAGTTCTGGACTCCGGGCGGATCGTCCACACCGATCTTCACCGCCGAGCATCTCGACACACCGCTCGACTACGAAAGTGTCGGCGCCGCAGGGTCGATGCTCGGGACACGCGCCCTGCAGATCTTCGACGACACGACGTGCGTGGTCCGGACGGTGTTGCGCTGGAGTGAGTTCTACGCCCACGAGTCGTGCGGGAAGTGCACCCCGTGCCGCGAAGGCACGTGGTGGCTCGTGCAGATCCTCGAGCGGCTCGAGGCGGGCCGGGGCACCGAAGAGGACCTCGCCACCTTGCTCGACATCTCCGACAACATCCTGGGCCGGGCGTTCTGCGCACTCGGCGACGGCGCGACGAGTCCGATCACCTCGTCGATCGGATACTTCCGCGACGAGTACCGCGCGCACGTCGAACAGGGCTGCTGCCCCTTCGATCCGCACAGCGCCACACTCGCCGCCGGCGCAGTACGCGAGGAGACTTCATGAGTTCAGCTCCAGGAACGGACCCGGTCGGCGCCGCCCCGGCGGACGATCAGGTCACCGTCACCATCGACGACATCGAAATCCGCGTTCCCAAGGGAACATTGGTGATCCGCGCGGCCGAACTCGTCGGCGTGCAGATCCCTCGCTTCTGCGACCACCCGTTGCTCGACCCGGTCGGAGCGTGCCGGCAGTGCCTGGTGGACGTCGAAGGGCAGCGCAAACCGCTCGCCTCGTGCACCACCGTGGTGACCGACGGCATGGTCGTCCGGAGCCAGGCCACCTCGCCGGTGGCGGACAAAGCGCAGCGCGGTGTCATGGAGTTGCTGCTCATCAACCATCCGCTCGACTGCCCGGTGTGCGACAAGGGTGGTGAATGCCCGTTGCAGAACCAGGCATTGAGCAACGGTCGCGCCGAATCTCGGTACATCGAAGAAAAGCGCACGTACCCCAAGCCGATCGCGATCTCGTCGCAGGTGCTGCTCGACCGGGAACGCTGCGTCCTGTGCGCGCGCTGCACCCGCTTCTCGGACCAGATCGCCGGCGATCCCTTCGTCGACATGCTCGAGCGTGGGGCACGGCAACAGGTCGGCATCTACACCGAAGAACCGTTCGAATCGTACTTCTCGGGAAATACCGTGCAGATCTGTCCTGTCGGAGCGCTCACCGGCGCCGCCTACCGGTTCCGGGCGAGGCCGTTCGATCTCGTGTCCAGCCCGAGCGTGTGCGAACACTGCGCCAGCGGATGCGCACAGCGCACCGACCATCGTCGCGGCGTGGTGCTCCGGCGACTCGCCGGCGACGATCCGGAGGTCAACGAGGAGTGGAACTGCGACAAGGGCCGGTGGGCGTTCGCGTACGCCACGCTGCCCGACCGGCTCACCGGTCCGCTCGTCCGCGACGAGTCGGGTGAACTCGTCCCCGCCTCCTGGCCCATGGCACTGGCGGTCGCGGCGCGCGGCCTGAAAGCCGCCCGGGGCAAGGCCGGGGTACTGGTCGGCGGGCGGCTCACCCGGGAGGATGCCTACACGTACGCGAAATTCGCCCGCGTCGCGCTCCGGACCAACGACATCGACTTCCGGTCCCGGGTCCACTCGGCGGAGGAGACCCGGTTCCTCGCCACCCGCGTCGCGGGACGCGGCGTCGGTGTCACCTATCGCGACCTCGAGAACGCGCCGGTCGTGCTCCTGGTCGGTGTCGAACCCGAAGAGGAATCGCCCATCGTGTTCCTCCGGTTGCGCAAAGCCGTCCGGGCCGGGCGCACCGCGGTCTGGACCGTCGCGCCGTATGCCGGTGCCGGTGCGAAGAAAATGCAGGCCCGCGTGCTCGGGTGCGTACCCGGCACCGAGGCGGAACTGCTCGACGCGCTGCGCTCGGGTGACCGGCAGGATGTCGATACCGACCTCCTGCGCCGCGACGGAGCACTCGTTCTCGTAGGGGAGCGTCTTGCCGGTGCCCCGGGCGGACTCACCGCCGCCGCCCGACTCGCCGACGCCACGGGTGCGCGCCTGGCGTGGATCCCGCGGCGCGCCGGGGAACGCGGCGCACTCGATGCGGGCGCGTTCCCGGCGTTGCTTCCCGGTGGCCGTGCCGTCACCGACCCCGACGCGCGACGCGAGGTCGCCGCGGCATGGAATCTGCCTTCGGCGGACGATCTTCCGGACGTTCCCGGCCGCGACACCGCCGCGATACTCGAGGCCACGGCAGCGGGCGATCTCGGCGCTCTGGTCGTCGCCGGGGTGGAGATCGCCGATCTGCCCGACCCGGACGCGGCGCGGGCGGCGCTCGTCGCCGCGCCGTTCGTCGTCAGTCTCGAAATGCGCCGCAGTGAGGTCACCGACCGTGCCGATGTCGTATTTCCCGTCGCGTCCGTGGCCGAAAAGTCCGGCACGTTCGTCGACTGGGAGGGCAGGGCACGACCCTTCGGAATCGCACTGCGCGAGACCGACTCGATGCCCGACCAGCGTGTACTGCACGCGATCGCCGACGCCATGGACATCGATCTCGGTGCGTCCGATACCGCCTCGGCGCGAACCGAACTCGGCCGTGTGGGTGACCGTCCGGCACCGGACGCACCGTTTCCCGACGTCGTCCCCACCGAACGCGAACGCCCCGGACCGGGCGAAGCGGTTCTGGCCACCTGGCGGATGCTGCTCGACGCGGGACGGCTCCAGGACGGCGAGCCGAATCTCGCCGGGACCGCGCGGGTACCGGTCGTGCGGCTGTCGGAGCCGACGGCCGCCGAGATCGGTGCCCGCGACGGCGAATCGATCACGGTGTTCACCGAACGCGGTGAGATCACATTGCCGCTCGTGATCGACGCGCTCCCCGAGCGGGTGGTCTGGCTCCCGACGGCCTCGCCCGGTGCGGGCGTCCACGAACGCCTCGCCGCGACGGCCGGTGACGTGGTGGGTATCCGTGCCGCGCTTCCGGATACGGAGGTACCGCAATGATCATCTCCGCCGACCGGTCCGTGCCCACAGCGCGGGAGGTCGACCTGTCGATGTTCGGGATCGACCCCTGGTGGCTCGTGATCGTCAAAGCCCTGCTGGTCTTCGCCTTCCTGGTGCTCACCACGCTCGTGCTGATCCTCGCGGAACGCAAGGTCATGGCATGGATGCAGATGCGGGTCGGACCGGACCGGGTCGGACCGAAGGGACTGCTGCAAACCGTCGCGGACGGCATCAAACTCGGTCTCAAGGAAGGCATCACCCCGAGCGGGGTGGACAAACCCCTCTACCTGCTTGCGCCCGTGCTCGCGACCGCCCCCGCGCTCATGGCCTTCGCGGTCATCCCGTTCGGTCCCGTGGTGTCCGTGTTCGGAGAACGCACGCCGCTGCAGCTGACCGACCTTCCCGTCGCCGTGCTCTACATCCTCGCCGTCACCTCGATCGGTGTGTACGGGATCGTGCTCGCCGGATGGGCGTCGGGATCGACGTACCCGCTGCTGGGCGGATTGCGTTCGACGGCGCAGGTCATTTCGTACGAGATCGCGATGGGACTGTGTTTCGCCGCCGTCTTCCTGCTCGCCGGCACCATGTCGACGTCGGGGATCGTCGCCGAGCAGACGGGGATCTGGTTCGCTCTGCTGCTGTTGCCCGCATTCCTCATCTACTGCGTGTCGATGGTCGGTGAGACGAACCGGGCGCCGTTCGACCTTCCCGAAGCTGAGGGCGAACTCGTCGGTGGGTTCCACACCGAATACTCCTCGCTCCGGTTCGCGATGTTCATGCTTGCCGAGTACGTCAACATGATCACCGTCTCCGGGCTGGCCACCACGCTGTTCCTCGGTGGCTGGCGCGCGCCGTGGCCGCTGAGCATCTGGGACGGAGCGAACACCGGATGGTGGCCGCTGCTGTGGTTCGTCGTGAAGATCTGGCTGGTGCTGTTCGTGTTCGTGTGGCTCCGGGCCACGCTGCCCCGCCTGCGATACGACCAGTTCATGGCACTGGGATGGAAGGTGCTCATCCCGATCGCCGTGGTGTGGGTGATGGTGGTCGCCGTCATCGTTCTTCTCGCCGGCGAAGGACGCCTGCCCGGCACCGCATCGCTCGTCGTCGCGGGCATCGCCGTCTCGGCGGTGTCGTTCTGGTACCTCGGGTACCGCTGGCGTCGTGCGGCCGACCCCCGAAACGACCCCGGCACCGGCACAGCCGGGCCGCCCGTCCGGCACGACCCCACGATGGGCGGATACCCGGTGCCTCCCTTGCCCGGGCAACTGCCCGCGAGTGCGCCGGCCACAACCCAGGAGGAGAGCAATGTCTGAATTCCTCGGCCCGCTCGCCGGTTTCGGCGTGACCTTTTCGACCATGTTCAAAAAGCCCAACACCGAGTTCTATCCGGAAGAAAAGAATCCGACCGCCGAGCGTTACCACGGTCGCCACCAGCTCAATCGGTACGCGGACGGACTCGAGAAGTGCATCGGGTGCGAACTCTGCGCGTGGGCGTGCCCGGCCGACGCCATCTACGTCGAGGGAGCGGACAACACCGAGAGCGAACGGTATTCGCCGGGTGAGCGATACGGACGCGTCTACCAGATCAACTACCTGCGCTGTATCGGCTGCGGACTGTGCATCGAGGCGTGCCCCACCCGCGCCCTGACGATGACCAACGACTACGAGATGGTCGACGACAACCGCACCGATCTGATCTACGACAAGGATCGCCTTCTCGCGCCGCTCCAGGACGGAATGCAGCCGGCGCCGCATCCCATGTCGCCGGGCGCCACGGACGAGGACTACTACCGCGGCACCGTCCCGCCGGTGGACGACAGCGATGCGTCGGCTCCGACGGAAGGGCAACAGTGATGGGTGCGCCGGGAACAATGCTGCTCGCCCAGGAACTCACCCGCACCTCTACCGGGGAAGGGGTTCAGTTCTGGATTCTCGCGACCGTCGCGGTGATCGGTGCACTCGGCGTCGTCGGCGCGGCGAAGGCCGTCTATTCGGCGATCTTCCTCGCGATGACCATGGTGGTGCTCGCCGTGTTCTACATCGCCCAGGGAGCGTTGTTCCTCGGTGTCGTGCAGGTGGTCGTGTACACCGGTGCCGTCATGATGTTGTTCTTGTTCGTGCTCATGCTCGTGGGCATCGACTCGTCGGATTCGCTGGTCGAGACACTGCGCGCACAGCGCGTTCTCGCCATCGCGGTGGGAATCGGCTTCGGGGTGCTGCTGATCGGCGGACTCGGAAACGCGGCGGTGACGGGCTTTGTCGGCTTCGACTCCGCCGACGCAGCCGGAAATGTCGAAGAACTCTCCGTACTGCTGTTTTTGGACTACGTCTGGGCCTTCGAACTCACCGGCGCTCTGCTGATCACCGCGACCATCGGCGCGATGGTGCTCGCGCACCGGGAACGGCTCGGGCCGCGGCGCACCCAGCGTGAACTCTCCGAGGAACGGTTCCGCAACGGCGGCCGGGTGACTCCGCTGCCCGGACCGGGCGTCTATGCCCGGCACAACGCCGCCGACGTTCCGGCGATGCTCCCCGACGGCTCGTTCGCGGACAGTTCCGTCGGTCCGCTGTTGCGGCGGATCGGGCGCGGCTGGGGGCCTGCCGATCTCGGCATCCCGGGCCCCGCGAAGCATGGGGAGGCCCGGCCTGACCGTGACGAGGGGGAACGGCCGTGAATCCGGAGAACTATCTCTACCTGTCGGCATTGCTGTTCACGATCGGCGCCTCCGGAGTGCTGTTGCGGCGCAACGCGATCGTTGTCTTCATGTGCATCGAACTCATGCTGAACGCTGCGAATCTCGCCTTCGTCACGTTCGCGAGAATGCACGGCAACCTGCACGGTCAGGTCTTCGCCTTCTTCACGATGGTGGTCGCTGCAGCCGAAGTGGTGGTGGGACTCGCGATCATCGTCACCATCTTCCGGACTCGTCGCTCCGCCTCGGTGGACAACGCGGATCTTCTCAAATACTGACGGTCGCCCCCAAAGGACGGTGAGAGTGACGAACCACGACGCGCCGAGAGGACACAGGACATGAACTCGTTCTCCTCGTCGGCACTCTGGTTGATCCCCGCGATCCCACTGTTCGGGGCAGCGGTACTACTACTCGCGGGGCACCGCAGCGACAGGTGGGGTCACCTGCTCGGCTGCGGCACCGCACTCGTGTCGTTCGTACTCGGGGCGGTGGTGTTCGCGCAGATGCTCGGCACGGACGCCGACGCACGCAGCACCGGGCAGACCCTGTTCGAGTGGGTGTCCGTCGGCGGGCTGCAGGTCGACTTCGGGCTCCGGATCGACCAGCTGTCGGTGTGTTTCGTGCTGCTGATCACCGGGGTGGGGGCGCTGATCCACCTCTACTCGGTCGGATACATGGCTCACGACGCCGCCCGGCGGAAGTTCTTCGCGTACCTCAACCTGTTCCTCGCGGCGATGCTGGTGCTCGTTCTCGCCGACAACTTCCTCGTCCTGTACCTCGGCTGGGAGGGCGTGGGTCTCGCGTCGTACCTGCTGATCGGTTTCTGGCAGCACAAGCCCTCCGCGGCGACGGCCGCGAAGAAGGCGTTCGTGGTCAACCGCGTGGGAGACATGGGACTGCTCGTCGCGCTCATGATCATGTTCGCCACCTTCGGCTCCCTGGACTACGACACGGTGTTCGCTGCCGTACCGGACGCGAGCGAGGGGATCGTCACCGCGCTGGGCTTGATGCTGCTGCTCGCCGCATGCGCGAAATCGGCACAGCTGCCGCTGCAATCGTGGCTCGGCGACGCGATGGAAGGCCCGACTCCCGTCTCGGCGCTCATCCACGCGGCGACGATGGTCACCGCCGGCGTCTATCTCATCGTCCGGGCGAACACGGTCTTCGAGGCCGCGCCCGCCGCGCGGCTCGCCGTGGTGATCGTCGGCGCTGCCACGTTGTTGTTCGGCGCGATCATCGGCTGCGCGAAGGACGACATCAAGAAAGCGCTCGCCGCGTCCACGATGAGCCAGATCGGATACATGGTGCTCGCCGCCGGGCTGGGACCCGCGGGATGCGTCTTCGCGATCCTGCATCTGCTCACCCACGGATTCTTCAAGGCGGGGTTGTTCCTCGGCGCGGGCTCGGTGATGCACGCGATGAACGACGAGACCGACATGCGACGATTCGGCGGGCTGCGGACGGTCATGCCCATCACCTTCGCCACGTTCGGACTCGGATACCTCGCGATCATCGGGGTTCCGCCGTTCTCCGGGTTCTTCTCCAAGGACAAGATCATCGAGGTCGCCTTCGCCGAGGGCGGTGTGGGGGGAGCCGTACTGGGGAGTGCGGCGCTGCTCGGCGCGGGGCTGACCGCGTTCTACATGAGCCGCGTCATGATCATGACGTTCTTCGGAGAACGGCGGTGGGACGAACCTGTCGAACCGCACGAAGCACCGCGGATCATGACGTGGCCGATGATCGTGCTTGCGATCGGATCGGTGGCCGCGGGCGGTGCGCTGGTCGCCGGCGGGGCGCTCGAGCACTGGCTCGAACCGGTGGTGGGGGTCGCACCGCACGGCGGCGGGTTGCCGGTGTGGCTGGTCACGACGCTCACTCTCGCTGTGGTCGCCGTCGGAGTCGCCGTGGCGTACCGGCAGTACGCGACGCGGCCGGTGCCGGAATCCGCCCCGGTCGACGTGTCGTCGTTCACGACTGCCGCCCGCCGGGACCTCTACGGCGACACCGTGAACGAAGAGGTCTTCATGCGACCCGGGCAGGTGGCGGTGAGTGCGCTCGGTGAGGTCGAAAGCCGCGGAATCGACGGCACGATCGACGGAACGGCCGCCGTCGTCGGTGGTGTGTCCCGCCGGTTGCGTCGTCTTCAGACCGGGTTCGTCCGGTCGTACGCCCTCTACATGTTCGCGGGCGCGACGATCGTCGTCGGCGCCCTGATGCTGGTGAGACTGTGATGGGGGTGAAGCGCTCGTGACCACCGTGCCCTGGCTGACGATCCTGTGGGTCCTCCCGCTGATCGGCGCAGTGCTCGTCTTTTCTCTGCCTGCCCGGATGGCCTCCGGGGCGAGGATGCTCGGGCTCGGGGTGGCTGTCGCGGTCCTGCTCGTCGGTATCGGGCTGGCTGCCGGCTTCGATCCGTCCGGTGACCGTTTCCAGTTCGTCGAATCACAGCCGTGGATACCGTCTTTCGGTTCCGGATACCGGCTCGGCATCGACGGCATCGCCCTCGTGCTCGTCCTGCTCACAGCAGCCCTGGTGCCACTGCTCATGATGGCGGGGTGGAACGACGGCCGTGACTCCGACGAACGGGACGCCGACGAACGATATGCCCACGCTCGTGAGTCCGGCGACCGCGCAGAACGGTCACGGCCCCGCTCCGCGCACGCCTATGTCGCGCTGATACTGCTCGTCGAATCGATGGTGCTGGTCTCGTTCACGGCACTGGACGTGCTGCTGTTCTACGTGTTCTTCGAGGCCATGCTCATCCCGATGTACTTCCTCATCGCGGGTTTCGGAGGCCGGGGCAGCGACCGTGGTACCCGGTCGCGCGCCGCCGTGAAATTCCTGCTCTACAACCTGCTCGGTGGTCTCGTCATGCTCGCCGCCGTGGTCGGCCTCTACGTGGTGACCGCGCGGGCGGGACTGGGCAGCGACCCCGGGTTCGGCACCTTCGACATTCGGGTGATCACCGAGGCCGCAGCGGCCGGGGATCTCGGTGTCGCACCGGTCGTACTCAACTTCCTGTTCCTCGGTTTCATGGTTGCTTTCGCGGTCAAGGCGCCGCTGTGGCCGCTGCACGGATGGCTTCCCGACGCGGCGGTGCAGACCACCCCGGCGGCCGCGGTGCTCATGATGGCGGTGGTCGACAAGGTCGGCACCTTCGGCATGCTGCGGTACTGCCTGCAATTGTTTCCGGAAGCGTCGGTGTATTTCGCGCCCGTGGTGGTCACGCTGGCGGTCGTGGGAATCGTCTACGGCGCGATGCTCGCGATCGGCCAGACGGACGTGATGCGGCTGATCGCCTACACCTCCATCTCGCACTTCGGTTTCATCGTGCTCGGCATCTTCGCGATGACCGCGCAAGGCCAGACCGGGTCGACGCTGTACATGGTCAACCATGGCGTCTCGACCGCAGCATTGTTCCTCATCGCGGGATTCCTGGTCTCGCGCAGAGGTTCCCGTGCGATCGCCGCCTACGGCGGGGTGCAGAAGGTGGCTCCCGTCCTGGCCGGCACGTTCCTGGTCGCGGGCCTGGCGACGCTCTCGCTTCCCGGTCTGGCACCGTTCGTGAGCGAGTTCCTCGTCTTCGTCGGCACGTATCCCCGCTACCAGGCCGCCGCCGTGATCGCGACCGTGGCGCTGGTCCTCTCCGCCCTCTACATCCTGTGGCTGTACCAGCGCATGATGGGTGGCCCGGTCCGCGGCGACACGTCCGGTGACGCCGCACCGCACGGCACCCGCGTCACCGACCTGGTGCCGCGCGAAATCGCCGTGGTGGCACCGCTCATCGCTGTACTGCTGTTCCTCGGTCTCTACCCCCAGCCGGTACTCGACGTGATCACACCCGCGGTCGACGCCACGCTGATCTCCATCGACCTGGACCAACCCGAGCCGACCGTTCCGTCGGACAGTCCCGTAGCCGAGCACGGCTCGGGTGACGGCACCGAGGAAGGGGCCCACGAGTGATACTTCCCGACAGCGGAGCCGCGCTCGCACAGTCGTTGCCGGCGCCCGACATCGACTACGGCATGCTCGCGCCGATGCTGTTCGTATTCGCGGCTGCGGTCCTCGGAGTCCTCGTCGAGGCCTTCGTTCCGTCCCGGGCGCGATACGTCACGCACGTCGTACTGAGTCTCGGTGCACTGATCGCCGCACTCGTAGCGGTCGTGCTGCTGATCGGCACCCGAGGGTGGACGGTGGGCGGGGCAGTCGTGATCGACGGCGTCACGCTCTTCCTGCAGGGCTCGATCCTGGTGGTGTCGGTGCTGTCCATCGGGCTCGTCGCGGAACGCGGCGTCGAGACCGCGCCTCTCCCGGTACCCGACGGCGGGGGTGCGCCCCTGCGCACCGACGCATTCGCACCCCAAGCCGCCGCGCTGCCCGGCAGTGTCGCCGAGCGTGAGGCGACCGCGGCGGGAATCACCCGTACCGAGGTGTTTCCCCTGGCACTGTTCGCGATCGGCGGCATGCTGCTCTTTCCCGCGTCGGGCGACCTGCTCACCATGTTCGTCGCGCTCGAGGTCCTGTCGTTGCCGCTGTACCTGCTGTGCGGACTCGCCCGCCGGCGTCGGCTGCTCTCGCAGGAAGCGGCACTGAAATACTTTCTGCTCGGGGCGTTCTCGTCGGCGTTCTTCGTCTACGGAATCGCCCTCCTGTACGGCTACGCGGGCACGGTGCAACTGCCCGGGATCGCCTACGCGGTCACGGCGGGAATCGGAGACGAGACGGTCGCGCTGATCGGCGTCGGCCTGCTGTCGGTCGGGTTGCTGTTCAAAATCGGTGCGGTGCCGTTCCATTCGTGGACCCCGGACGTCTATCAGGGAGCGCCCACACCGATCACCGCCTTCATGGCCGCCGCGACGAAGATCGCCGCATTCGGTGCCCTCATGCGAGTGCTGTACGTCGCGGTGCCGGGCCTGAGCGACGACTGGCGCCCCATCCTGTGGGCCGTCGCCATCGCGACGATGCTCGTCGGGGCGGTGCTGGCGGTGACCCAAACCGACGTCAAGCGCATGCTCGCGTACTCGGCCATCAGCCATACGGGATTCGTGCTCACCGGCGTCGTGGCCTCGAACGCGGTCGGGGTGGCGGCCACACTGTTCTATCTGTTCGTCTACGCCGTGGGTGCCGTCGGCGTGTTCGCGGTGGTCAGCCTGGTCCGCGACCCGGACGGCGAGGCGTGGGATCTGTCCCGGTGGGCCGGTCTGGGCAGGAGGTATCCCGCCCTCGGCGCGGTGTTCGCGTTGTTCCTGCTCTCGCTCGCAGGTATCCCGCTCACCAGCGGGTTCATCGCGAAGTTCGCGGTGTTCGGTGCTGCGGTCGCGGGAGGCGCGGTCCCGTTGGTGATCGTCGGTGTACTGGCCAGTGCCATCGCCGCGTACTTCTACGTCAAGGTGATCGTGCTGATGTTCTTCAACGATCCACCCGAGTCGCCACCGGAGTTCGCGGCGACGAGCACGTCCACAGGTGCGGTGGTGGCGTTCGCGGCGGTCATCACCGTTCTGCTGGGCATCATGCCTTCCCCGGTGCTCTCCCTTGCGGAGCAAGCCGTCGGATTCCTGCAGTAGCGGTCCGACGATCACCCCTGCGGCGGGTCGTGAGCCCGACGATCAGAGCCGGTGCACGCGCTCCGACGACAGGTGATGCGACACCGGTGTGCCGGTGCGAGCGAGGTGCACAGGGTCGAGGTCGAGGCGGCGCAGCAACTGGGCGTTGAGGGCCACCACGATGGTGGAGATCGACATCAGGATGGCGGCGACCGCGGGTGAGATTGCGATCCCGGCGAAGGCCAGTACCCCGGCGGCGAGCGGCACGGCGACGACGTTGTAGCCGGCCGCCCAGACCAGGTTCTGCCACATCTTCCGGTAACTGGCGTGGGAGAGTTCGATGATCGACAGCACCGCCCGGGGGTCGTCGGCCGCGAGGACCACCCCGGCGGATTCGATGGCCACGTCGGTGCCGGCGCCGATGGCGACGCCGACGTCGGCGCGCGCCAGAGCGGGTGCGTCGTTGACGCCGTCGCCGACCATCGCGACGGTGCGACCGCGCTGCTGTAGTTCGGCGACCTCGGCGTCCTTGTTCTCGGGCAATACCTCGGCGAACACCTCGTCGATGCCGAGGTCTGCGGCCACGGCTTCCGCGACCTGCCGGGCGTCGCCCGTGATCATCGCGACATCGATTCCGCGGGCGTGCAGAGCGTCGATCGCCTGCCGGGATTCGTCGCGGACCGCATCTTCGAGCGCCACGGCGCCGAGCACGCGGCCTGCGAGCACGACGTGCAGGACCGCTGCGCCGCGCCGGACCCAGCCACGGGTGACTCCGGCGACGTCGTCGGGCACCGACAACCGTAGGTCGGAGAGCATCGCCGGGCCACCGACGATCACTTCCGTGCCGTCGACGAGCGCACGCACCCCGCGCCCCGGCAAGGAACGGAAATCCGTGGCGCCCAGACGGTCGGGCGCGGCGACCCGGTCGTCGGCCGCAGCCACGATCGCACGGGCCACGGGATGTTCACTGTCCGCTTCGACTGCGGCGGCCAGGGCGAGCAGGTACGCGTCGCCGGTGTCCGCCGTGGTGGCGACCCCCGTGACGCGCGGGCGGCCTTCGGTCAGCGTGCCGGTCTTGTCGAACAGAACCACATCGACAGTGCGCATGCGTTCCAGCGCGAGCCGGTCCTTGACCAGCACCCCGGCCTGCGCGGCCCGCGTGGTGGAAATGGCGATCACGAGTGGAATGGCAAGACCCAGAGCATGAGGACAGGCGATGACGAGAACGGTGACGGTGCGGACCACGGCCTCGTCGAAGTTCCCCAGCAGCGACCAGATCAGGAACGTCAGCACGCCCGCGCCGGCAGCGAAGTAGAACAGGAACGCAGCAGCCTTGTCCGCGAGCGCTTGGGCACGGGAAGAGGAGGCCTGGGCGTCGGCAACCAGACGCTGGATACCGGCCAGTGCGGTGTCGTCGCCGACCGCGGTGACCCGCAATCGCAGGGCGCTGTCGGTGGTGACGGTACCCGCGACCACCGTGTCGCCGGCGCTTCGGGCGACAGTCTTGGATTCGCCGGTGATCATCGACTCGTCGACCTCTGCACGCCCCTCGACGACGGTGCCGTCGGCGGGCACGCGGGCTCCGGCGCGCACCAGCACCAGATCGCCGGTGGACAACTCGCTGAGGGGGACTTCGCGGGTCCCGTCGTCGGTGATCTTCTCCGCGGTGTCCGGGAGCATCGCCGCCAACGCTTCGAGGGCTCCGGACGCCGATCCCAGGGCGCGCATCTCCAGCCAGTGCCCCAGCAGCATGATCACGATCAGCAGGGCCAGTTCCCACCAGAAGTCCAGTTCGAACCCACCGATTCCGAGCGTGGTGACCCACGATGCGACGAACGCGACGGTGATCGCCATGGCGATCAGCAGCATCATTCCCGGCCGGCGGGAGCGCAGTTCGGCCCAGCCCCCGGTGAGGAAGGGCATACCCCCGTAGAAGAAGATCACCGTGCCCAGAACGGGCGGAATCCACGAGGCGCCCGGGAAATCCGGCAGGTGGTAGCCGAGCAGGTCGGCGACCATGTGGCTGAATGCGACCACGGGCACAGACAGGACGAGGCTGATCCAGAATCGGCGGCGGAACATCGCGGCGTGACCGGCATGTCCCATATGCCCGCCGTGGTCGGCGTGTCCGGTGTGACCGCCCTGTTCCGCGTGGGCCGGATGCTCGCCGTGGGTGACGTGCTCGGCGTGCGTGGCCGTGGCCGAGTCCGGATGGGAGTGACCGGGTTCCGGATGCGACATGAGTCTCCTCCCGACCTGCGGATCGATCTGCCGCCGCGCGGACCGCCACCGAAAGTCCCGGCGGATGTGCACGGGCGCTCCGATCGATTGTGCGCCCGGAGCGCCGACCTCGGGACGGGTTGGGCGACTCCGTCGGCTGCGGGTCGTTGCACCGACCCCGGGTGGGGTGCTGTCATCGAACACACGATCTACGGGAGGGGCAGAGGTGACTGCCGTCGAGGAGTTCGAAGACCTGCGTCCACTGCTCTTCGCCATCGCCTACCGCATCCTCGGGAGCGTCGCGGAGGCCGAGGACGCCGTCCAGGAAACCTGGGTGCGATACGACGCATCCGGAACACTGCCGGAGTCGCCTCGAGCGTTCCTGTCCACGGTCGTCACGAGGGTGTCGATCAACGTGCTCGAATCGGCCCGCGCGCGCCGCGAACAGTATGTGGGGGAGTGGCTTCCGGAGCCGATACTCGACGAGCCCTACGACGATCCGCAGCGCTCGGCAGAGCTGACGGAATCGGTGTCGATGGCGGCGCTCGTCCTGCTCGAGCGCCTGACCCCCCTCGAGCGCGCCGTCTTCGTGTTACGTGAAGCATTCGGATTCGGTTTTGCCGAGATCGCCGACATCGTCGACCGATCGGAGGCGGCGTGCAGGCAGCTTGCGGTGCGAGCACGCCGTCACGTCGACCGCGGCGCGGCACGATTCGATGCCGATCCGCATGCCCACGAACAGCTCACCGCGCGATTTCTCACGGCGTTTCAGGACGGTGACGTCGACGGCATGCGCGACCTGCTGGCCGCCGACGTGCACCTTGTGGCCGACAGCGGCGGCAACGCGCCGGCGGTGCGGAGGGTTGTCGTCGGCGACGACAAGGTCATGCGTTTGCTCGCCTCGTATGTGGCGCCCATGGCGCAGATCGGCATGGTGCTCGAGCCTCGAAACATCAACCGGCATCCAGGTGTGATCGTGCGCGACAACAGCGGTGCCATCGTGCAGGTCATGTCTTTCGACATCGCCGACGGAAAGATCGGCGCAGTCCGGGTCGTGATCAACCCGGACAAACTCGTGCACCTCGGGCGGGTCGCGGACGTACGCGCGCTCGCGCAGCAGCTCCGCGACCTGCAACGACCGTGAACCCGCCGGGCCCGATTCTCTGCAACCGTGTCACAAACACCGATCCTGTCTTGTCTTCGATGACGAGGGCTCGACACAGAGCCACGTAGGGATCGGAGAAATCATGTCTCAGCCACGCCCCCGCGTCGTCGTGATCGGCGGCGGATACGCCGGAGCTGCCGCAGCCGGTCGCATGAGCCGGAAGGCGGCGGTCACCGTGATCAATCCTCGGCCGCACTTCGTCGAACGGACCCGGCTCCATCAGTTCGCAGTCGGAAACCATCATGCTTCCGGCGACTACCGCACACTCCTGGGGAAAGGAACACAACTGCTGGTCGATACCGTGACACGCATCGAATCCCGCACGCGGACAGTTCATCTCGCCACCGACGACTCCGTCGGGTACGACTACCTGATCTACGCCGTGGGGAGCACCGCGACACGGCGGGCCACCGTGCCGGGGGTCGAAGAATTCGCCTACCCGGTAGCGGAATTCGAGCACGCAGAGCGCCTTCGGCACGCCCTGAACACGCTCGACGCCGAGGCGGTGATCACGGTGGTCGGCGCAGGGCTCACCGGTCTCGAAACAGCCGGGGAACTCGCCGAGCAAGGCCGTCGGGTCCGTCTCGTGTGCAGCGGTGTCATCGGCCCGGTGCTGACCGGGAGAGCACGCCGCGCCACGCACGAACGTCTGTCGAACCTGCACGTCGAGGTCCACGAGAATGCACGTGTGGTCCGGGTCGGCCCGGATGAGTTGGCGCTCGGGGACGGTACGGTTCTGCCCAGCGCGGTCACCGTCTGGACCGCCGGATTCGGGGTTCCCCAACTCGCCCGCGCGAGCGGGTTCCGCACGGATACGCTCGGCCGGATCCTCACCGACGAGACACTGACGAGCATCGACGACGATCGTGTGATCGCCGCAGGAGATTGCGCAGCCCCCTCGGGCGACCCGGTGCGGATGGCATGCCAGTCTGCACTTCCGATGGGACTCACCGCGGCCGATACGGTTCTCAGCCGTATCGCGGGCGAGGAACCCGCGACGCTCGACCTCGGATTCAACGGCATCGGTATCAGCCTGGGACGACGCTCGGGCGTCGTCCAGTTCCACGAGCGGGACGACACCCCGAAGGATCGAGCATTTGCCGGCCGGATTGCCCTGTCGATCAAGGATCTCGGGCTGAAAGCCGCCATGGCGGGCCTTCGCGTGGAGGCACTACGTCCGGGCACCGTTGCCTTGCCGGGAGGCGGCCGGCATCCCTCCGATACCCAGGCGCGTACCGCTGACCCTGCTCACGCTGCCACCGAGGACAGCGCTCCGTTCTCCGACACGCGCTGACAAAAGGGTCGCCGGCGCGCGGCGCGTTGCGTGACCGGACGACGGTGAGGGCCCGGGGTGCCATGGCACGGCCCGGGCAGGGGAGTCAGCGCATCCACAGTCGCGGCTCGCGGTACCGCCCGGCGCCCACCTGCGGCGCGACGATGTCGTCGAACGCGTCGATCAGGTGCTCGGGAAACCATCGGGGATCGGTGTCCGCGGTGGTCGCCACCACCGTCAGTTGACGCTCGCGTGCCGTGACCGCCAGGTCGGTGAGCGCGACACGGGATTGGGCGCCCAGCGCCGCGACCGTGGCTGCGAGGTCGGCCACGAGCAACAGGCGAGGCCGCACCACCACGCCGGCTGCGAGGTCGGTGACCACCCGGGACATCTGTGCGGGTGTCACGGCGGAAAGGCACGCAGCGGTCTGCCGGGCATCGAGCCCCGTCAGCCAGCCGTGCCGACGGTGCGGATCGAGCACGACCACGTCATGCGTGCCACACGACAGGGCGTTCATGGCCGCCAGGTCGAGGGCGACGCTGGGCGGGGCGAGTCGCTCGTCGCGCGCGATGAGGAGATTGCGCCCGGCCGACAGATCCCAGGACACCGGCATGCCCGCACTGTCGCGGCCGAACGGAATCAGGGTCCGGCGGGCGGGGGCGGCCGCAGTGCATGTAGATGCGCCGCGCGGCAGCCCGTCGCCCGGCGCTCGCGCCGGGCGTGCGGGGGCAGCGCCGGAACAAGCTCGGGGTGCGGGGGGAATGACCGGCGGCGTCATGGTGGGAGTCCGTTCCGTGTCGGTGAGGTGCGAGGCAATCTCCGATACGGCGCAACCCTAGACGGGACCTCCGACAGAATCCGGGCCCGCTCCCGTGAGCGGGACTGCCGCGATGCGTGCCATGCCCGGTGGCGAGCACACCGCGACGTGCGCTATTGCGGCGGTGCCAGCGGTTCCAGTTCGAAAGCCGGATGCAGGTGTGCCTCGGCTTCGAATCTTTCCGCGGGCGCGTTCTTCTCGGCGCGGAAATAGTCCCGGGTAGCCGAGGCGACGGCGACATAGTGCTTCAGGACGGGTCCTGCCTCGTGTGCCGAGATTTCCCGCACGGAATAGTCGTGGCTGCGGAACCTGCGCGTCAGACGGACGTGGCCCGCGGCGCGGGCGTTGTGAACCCAGGGAACCGCGCCGTACGGCGCGACCAGCCAGCGCCGGCCGTCGTGCCGGACGACCGTCACCGGGTTGGTGCGAGGTCGGCCCGTGTGCCGGCCCCGGGTGGTCAGCAGGTGGGTGTGGGGCACGACGCCGGCGCGTACCAGCGCACTCATGACAGTGTTCTCGAGGCGATGCGCGCGACCCCGGCTGTAGGTCCGGATCTTCCGTGGTTGCCCGTCGGAAGCGGACGGGTCGCGCGGGTCTGCATTCATGGTGTGCCTCCTGCGCTTTCGAGCCGCGCACAGCCCGCCGGGGAGTGTAGGTGGGTCTATTCGTGTGGGGGTTCGCCGGTTACGACATGGTCGGCGTGGTTCATGCCTTCGCGGACCAGGCGGGCGAGGTGCCCGTCACGGATGCGGTAGATCACGCGCCGGCCTTCCTTGCGGGTGTCGACGAGGCCGGTGAAGCGCAGTTTGGCCAGGTGTTGACTGACTGCGGTGCGGGAGCCCCTGCACGCATCGGTCAGAGCGGTGACGTCGGCTTCGCCGTGCGTGAGCAGCCAGAGAATATGGAAGCGGGTCGGGTCGGCGAGCATCCGGAATGTAGAAGTTGCTGCGTCGAGCCGCTCCTGGTCCGGCGCGACCGGGTGGCTCAGGCTCGCGGACCGTTGCGGCGCTTCGATTCCCGGCTTCATCGCTCACGCCCTTCCTGCCGGCACCGGCTCGGTGATCGGTTCGGTGCGCGCCGGCCATGCCCGGGCAGCAACGAGTCCTGCGAGTGTAGCGAGAACGGCGAGGGTGATTGCCGCTATCGGCTGGCTTACGGTGGCCCCGACCCAGCCCGCGATCGTGTAGGTGAAGAAGAAGCAGGCGTGCGAGAGCGAGAACTGCGCGGTGAACACCGCACCCCGGTTCTCCGGCTCGGATTCGAACCGCAGCAGCCGCGCCGACGGCGTGTTGATCAACGACGTACCCATGCCCAAGACCAGCCAGGTCCCTGCGAGCAACGCCCACCCGGCGCCGCGGCCCGCGTCGGCGACAAGCAGCGCGACCGTCGCCGTCAGTCCGATCGGCAGGAGGGCCGCGCCCGTGAGCATCACCCGCCGGTCCGGGATCCGGGCGAGCAGGCGGGGCAGCGTCAATGCCACCAGCATCGACCCGCCTCCGTAGATACCGAGTGCAATCGCAACCCCGGTGTTCGAGCCGCCGAGGAGTTCGCGGACGTAGACGACGGTGTTGACCAGGACCAGCCCGGTCGCTGCCGCGACCGACAGGTTCAGTGCGAGAAGGCCCCTCAGCCGCGGCCGGGAGAACATCACCCGCGCGCCGAGGGTGACCCGCTGCACCAGCGGGACCGAACGATCGGCGGGCGCGATCATCGGCAGAGTCGTGGAGACCACCAGCAGCGCAGAGGCGGCGAACCCGGCAACGGTACCGAGGAACAGATAGTTGTAGGTCACCACCGACAGCAGCGCCGCTGCGAGTATCGGGCTCAGCAGCGACTCGAGGTCGTAGGCCAGCCGCGAGAGGGAAAGCCCCCGGGTGTAGTCGTCCTCGTCGACGAGCACCGACGGGATCACCGACTGGAACGCGGGTGTGAACGTCGCCGACGCCGACTGCAACACGAAGATCAGCACGTAGATCTGCCACGGCTGATCGACGAACGGCAACGCCAGTGCGATCACCGCACGCACCACATCCGCACCCACCAGGAGCGCCCGCCGCGGCACGTGATCGGTCAGGGCCGAGATCACCGGTGCGATCACCACGTACGCGACCATCTTGATCGCCAGTGCCGTGCCCAATACCGCGCCGGCCTGGGTGCCGGCCAGGTCGTATGCGAGTAGGCCGAGCGCGACGGTCAGCAGGCCGGTGCCGACGAGCGCGACCACCTGCGCGGCGAACAATCGGCGGAACGTGCGGTTCCGCAGGGTCGCGAGCACCCGGCTACCTCCTGAACCATTTTCCTACTGTCCACGATACGCCAACAGGTGCGCACTTGCGCACATGTGGTGAGAGAATTGCGCGAATGATCCAGTCTCTACAACTGTGGCCGATGAGTTCGCCGCGGGTTGCGAGTCCGTGTTGTCGAGACCCGGACGAAAGGCGACGACGATGCGCAAAGTAATTCTGTCTGTCATGACAACACTCGACGGCTTCACGGCGGGACCGAACGGAGAGCTCGAGTGGATCGACGTCGCGGACGACGAACTGGACACTCGCATCGCCGAGTTGCTTGCCGGGATCGACGGCATGTTCTTCGGGCGCGTGGCCTATGAACTTCTGGCGCAGCATTGGCCCGCCGCCGAGAACTCGAGCAGGGAAATCGAAGCCGAGCAGGCGCGGCGGATGAACTCGCTGCCGAAGTACGTGCTCTCGCGTTCGTCACTCACCACCGACTGGGGCCCGGCCCGGCGGGTCGGCGACGACCTCCCACGGGAGGTCGCGCAGATGAAGGAACAGCCCGGTAAGGACTTGGCACTCTTCGCCGGGGCGACCGCGATCTCTGCCTTCGCTTCCCACGATCTGATCGACGAATACCGGCTGATGGTCTTCCCGGTGCTGCTCGACAAGGGAATGCCGCTTCCTCCCCTGGGGTGCCGAAATCTGCGATTGGTGGAGTCGAAAACGTTCGCGCGGTCCGGCGTCGTTCTGCTCCGCTATCTTCCTCGGGCGGAGGAGCCGACTGCGTAGGGGTTCTCCGACTTGTAGAAGCAGTGGTCTGTCGGCCCGGTGCGATTCGGGCGAATGAAGCGGATCGGCGGCGATGATTCGTACCTCGACAGCGGAGCTGACGGACTCACGGACTGTGCGATGTCCGCGGCGATCCTCCTCATGGAGCGCACTTCGGGGCGCGGCATCGTGCACCAGGGAGCGCTCCGAAGCGTGCAGTCCGAGAACATCTTCCGTCCCGGAGCCGTCACGGAACGGACTCCACGAGCAGGACCCGCGCCGCTTCCTTCGCATGGCGGGCAGGCTCGGGCGACCGCGTCCGGGTGTCATCCTCCGCGCGTATCCCGCCGCAACCATCGGTGCGCTCACCATCGCCGAACTGCTCGCCCCCTCGCAGACCGCTGCGGCGCTGTCGGCCGTGACTGCCGTCGCCGTCACGGTGTTTCTCCGCGCTCCTCACGTACCGGCGGCGCTGTGCGCTGGCGGAATAGGACTCGCCGATCCCGGTTTCGCATATTTGTGGCAGACCCTCGTGCCCGCGTTGGTGATCGTGCTGCTCGGTGCCGAAATGGCCGGGCGTATCGTGCCAGGATTTTCTTATCCACCCGAGGGAGCGCGCCGTTTATGGGGCCCGGTCGAATTGGACCGGATCCTTAGGTTCCGAATGCGCGCACAGTCGAAGTGAGCCCGACCGCCGCGCGACACCTCACTGTGCGGCGGGGCGGCCCGGCGCTCAGAGCCGCCGCATCACCGACACCACCTTGCCCAGCACGACCGCGTTGTCGCCGTCGATCACCGAGTATGCGGCGTTGCGGGGTTCGAGATAGACGTGACCGCTGCGGCGCCGGAAAACCTTCACGGTCGCCTCGCCGTCGATCATCGCCGCCACGATCTCTCCGGAGTGGGCCTCGTCCTGGCGACGGACGACGACGACATCGCCGTCGCAGATCGCGGCGTCGATCATCGATTCCCCGCGTACGCGCAAGCCGAACACGGTGCCGGTGCCGACGAGTTCGCGGGGGAGATCGAGCACCTCGTCGGGATGCTCCTCGGCGAGGATCGGTGTGCCGGCCGCGATGTCGCCGACGACGGGCACCGACACCCTGTTGTCGGACGATCGGCCCGCCGACGATCCGGCGAGGAAGGGTCGCACATCGAGTTGGCGTGCCATCGCGGAGCCACGGCGCAGGAAACCCGCATCCTCGAGGAGTCGCAGATGCTTCGACACCGTCGACGTCGATTTCAGGCCGACCGCATCGGCGATCTGCCGGGTGCTCGGGGCGGAACCGTGGGAGGCCACCCAATCCCTGATGGTCGCCAGAATCAGTTGCTGGCGATGGGGAAGGGCGGAGGCGTCGAGGCCGCCGAACATATCGAGATCGTCGTAACCGGTCACCCGGCGATCCTAGGGGAGTGGGCGGACTCCTGAAACGGGCGATGGTGCGGGACCACGCAGGTGGTGCCGCACCATCATTCGTCGACCGGTGTGGTGGTGCCCTCGGTGAGACTCGAACTCACACTGCACGGGTTTTGAATCCGTTTCCTCTGCCAATTGGGATACGAGGGCGTGCTTGCGGAGACCACTGTAAGGGATCAGGCGTGGCGGTCAAACACCGGTACCCTTCAATCGTTCCACCCCTTCGCGGGGGCCGCCAGAGCACGATGGGAAGGGCCGATCATGACAACCGCGCCGCACGACAGCACCGCAACCCCCCGGAGGGTCGTCGTTGCGGAAGACGAGACGCTGATCAGGCTCGACCTGGTGGAAATGCTGCGCGAAGAAGGGTACGACGTCGTCGGGGAGGCGGGCGACGGCCAGCGGGCGGTGGAACTGGCAGAGGAACTCTCGCCCGACCTCGTGATCATGGACGTGAAGATGCCTCGCCGGGACGGGATCGACGCAGCGTCGGAGATCGCGCAGCGCCGCATCGCGCCTGTGGTTATTCTCACAGCCTTCAGCCAGCGCGACCTCGTCGAACGTGCTCGCGACGCCGGAGCGATGGCCTATCTGGTCAAGCCGTTCTCCAAGAGCGACCTCGTTCCCGCGATCGAGGTGGCGGTGAGCCGGTTCGCCGAATTGCGCGAACTCGAACGTGAAGTTGCCGGGCTGTCGGAGCGATTCGAGGCCCGCAAGCTCATCGATCGCGCCAAGGGCCTGCTCATGGCGAAGCACGCAATGACCGAACCGGAGGCCTTCCGGTGGATCCAGCGTGCCGCGATGGACCGGCGGACCACCATGAAACAGGTCGCCGAGGTCATCGTCGACACCCTTGGTTCCGAAGCGGCCGGCTGAGCCTCGGCTCGTTACGTCCGGATCAATTCTCCTGCCTGAAATATAACGGTCGGGTCACAACGATTTCGGCTGTGTTCGAATCGTCACTTCTCCGGCTATGTTTCGACGACATCCGGCGCATCAGCCGGGGGGACAGGCGATTGAAGGAGAGTTGGATGGCAAAACGGACCTATGTCCGCGCCGCTGCGGTTCTCGGTGCTGTGACACTCGCACTCGCGGGTTGTAGCTCGGACAGCGACGATTCCACGAGTGGTTCTGCCGAGGGCGGTGGTTCCGCGACTGCCACGACTGTCGACACCGACTGCGAACCCGAACAGGCCACGCCCGGGGCGACCCCGGCGACCGGCCCGCTGAAGATCGGCACCCTGCTCCCCGAGACGGGCAGCCTCGCGTTCCTCGGTCCGCCGGAGGTCGCGGCGGTGCGCCTGGCAGTAGACGAGATCAATGCCGCCGGTGGCGTCCTGGACCAGCCCGTGGAGCTGATCCCGGGCGACTCGGGCGACACCACCACCGATACAGCGAACGCCACCGTCGACCGGGAACTCGCCGCTGGTACCCAGGTGATCATCGGTGCGGCGTCGTCGTCGGTCTCGCTCAAGGTGATCGACAAGATCGCCAGCGCGGGCGTGGTCATGTTTTCGCCTGCCAACACGTCCGATCAGTTCGTGTGTTACGCCGACGGCGGCATGTACTTCCGTACTGCGCCCACGGACTCCCTGCAGGCGCAGGCACTCGCTCAGCTCATCGCCGAGGACGGCGCTCAGCGCGTCTCGATCCTCGCACTGAACGACCCGTACGGCACGGGCCTGGCCGAGAACACCGTGACGAACCTCGTCGACGCCGGTATCCCGGAAGACCAGATCCAGAAGATCATCTACGACCCCAACGCGCAGTCCTTCAACGCCGAGGTCGACCAGGTTGCCAACTTCGGCCCCGACGCCGTGGCGCTCATCGGGTTCGAGGAATCGGCCAAGATCATCACGCGTATGGCCGAGGTCGGCATCGGCCCGTCCGACGGCATGGCGGTCTTCGGTGTCGACGGGAACATGGGCAACGCGCTCGGCGACAGTGTCGCCGACGGCCTGCTCGCGGGTATGGCCGGCACGACCCCTCTCACCGACACCGGTGAGGCCTTCCAGCAGCGTCTGCTCGAGGTCGACCCCGCGCTCATCGACTTCAACTACGCCGGAGAGTCTTACGACGCAGCTGTCGTGTCGGCGCTCGCCGCCGAGGTGGCCGGCTCCACCGCCGGCGTCGACATCGCGGCGAACATCAACGCGGTCACCAAGGACGGCGAGAAGTGCACGACCTTCCAGCAGTGCAAGGACCTCCTCGCATCGGGACAGGACATCGACTACGACGGCGCGACCGGCGAGCTGTCGTTCGTGGATGCCGGTGAGCCCGGAGTCGGTTCGTACGGCCGTCTCGTCTTCGGACCCGACAACACCTTGACGACCGAGGATTACATCGTCGTGGGTGGCTGACAGACGCAGGAAACATACGACGGGGCCGG